>JALSRY010000180.1 GCA_026984555.1 Phycisphaerae bacterium | reverse complement strand
CCCGCCGGCGGACTCGTGGCCGCTGCGGGGAGTGTATCAACTCCACGTGCGCGTGTCAGCGGCGATATCCGTCACCATCGGACGGCTGGGGCGGTTTCGGTTTCCCGCCGGCCGTTACGTGTACACGGGTCGCGCGTCGCGCGGGTTGCTCCCACGCGTGTGCCGACACGTGCGCGGCGCCCGGCGGCGTCACTGGCACATCGACTATCTGCTGGCGGCGCCGGGCGTGCGTATCGAGCGTGTCGTCCTGGCGTCGGCCAACCCGGATGACGAATGCCTCTGCAATCGCCGAGTGGCCCGCGGCGGAGACGCGCCCGCGCCGGGGCTGGGTGCGTCGGATTGCCGCGCCGGTTGCAAGGCCCACCTCTGGCGTGTCGGAAGCTGAAGCGAGGACGGCACGGCGCCGCTTCGGAGACCGTGACGCCGGGGGGCTTGGGAGGGGCGCAAGACGGCCGTACCCGAACAAGATGCTGGATGAGGAGCCGGGCGCTGGGTGGGGAGGCCGGCGCCGGGCGGTCGGGAAGGCCGGATCGCGGCTTGGCGGGGGATTCCCGGCCGACGCCTACAAGGACTCCCGCGGAAGGCGTATACTCTTTGACGCGCGGAGCGACGCACCGGCGTCTGGTTCGCGTGGTGCATGTTTGGCGATTGTTCTTCTGACTGGAGACGCGGATATGAGCAGCCGCACACGTCTCCGGTGGGTGGCCCTGTGGGTTTCGCTTGCCGGGGTGGTTTCGCTCCACGGGTGCATGGGGTTGATCGAGCAGGGGGTCGATCTGATCGTGGCCCCCGGCGCCGCCGGCAACCTCGTCCGGCTTTCATCGAGCGGGTTGGCGCCCCTGGCGCGGTTCCTGTCGGTGCTGGTGAGCTAGAGACGGGTCGCGATGCCCAGCCTGGTGATTTTCAAACCCGACGGCACGCAAGGCGCGACGGTGGAGGTGACGCCGCGCCCGCTGAAAATCGGCCGCGCGGACATGTGTGACATCGTTCTGCGTGACGATGCCGAGGTCTCGCGTGAGCACGCGGAGGTGTATCTCGACGAGCGTGGCCGCGTGGTCGTGACCGACCGGGGGTCGAAGAATGGTACGCGCGTCGATGACGGGACGATTTTCCGCAACACCAGCCGCGTGGCGACGCGCTCGGTGCAGGTCGGGGAGCACCTGATTCGGGTGGTGGGGGCCGATGGTGGTGACGACACGACGCCGGTGGTCTTCGCCGCCGGCGACGAGGACCGTTCGGCCGATACGCAGTTTTTCCCGAGCAGCCGGGGGCTCGATCTCAACCAGCAGCGGCTTTCGTTGCTGATCCGGCTGACCGAACGGATCGGCGGCGTCTTCGAACGCAAGCAGTTGCTCGAGCAGGCGCTCGACGCGTGCTGCGAGGCGCTGGGGTTCGAACGGGGCCTGATCGCGCTGAAGACGCAGCGCGGCGATACCGAGTTGCCCGTCACGCGCAACATCGAGCGCGACGAAAACGGCGTGTTCAAGGTGAGTCGCACGCTCATCAACCGCGCGCTCGTCGAGGGTGAACGGGCCATCGTCAACAATCCCGCGACCGACCTGGGAACCAATCTCAGCGAGAGCCTCGTGCGTTTTCCGATCTGCTCGGCCCTGTGCGTTCCGATCCTGTATCGCAACGAAATCCTCGGAGTGGTCTACGGCGACCGGATCACGCAGGCCTCGACGTACCAGCCCGAGGATGTGGACTTTCTCGCCGCCATCGCCCAGCAAGTCGGCAACGGGCTGGCGAACCTGCGTCTGTTTCAGGAACACGTGCGTTCGCAGCGCATGTATGCGGAGCTCGAGCAGGCGCGCCTCATCCAGCGTCGCCTGCTTCCTCCCGAACCGCTCGCGATCGGGCGTGTCACGCTGGAAGGGTACAACGAGGCATCGTCGGCGGTCAGCGGTGACTACTTCGACTATTTCGACCTCGAAGATGGGCGCGTGGGCTTCATCATCGCCGACGTGACCGGACACGGCCTGCCCGCGGCGCTGCTGATGGCCAACCTCCAGTCGGCCATTCGCGTCGCGCTCTCGGCCGACATCGCGCTGCCCGAGCTGGCCACGCGGGCCAACAAACTGATTTCGCGCAATACCGCGTCGCACGTTTTCATTACCGCTATTCTGGGCACGATCGAGACGCAAACCGGACTGGTCGAGTTCGTCAGCGCAGGGCACCCCCGGCCCCTGCTGCTCGGCGAGGGAGCGCCGACGATGCCCCTGGAGGGCAACGCGCTGCCCCTCGGCGTCGAGCCCGACGAGACCTACGCCGTCACACGCATCGAGCCGGACGAGCGCGTCCGGGCGCTGCTGTTCTACACCGATGGGCTGGTCGAGGCGGCCGATCCGGCGGGTACACTGATGGGGATCGAGCCGCTTCGGCGGGCGCTGGGCGACGTGCCGGACTACTCGCCGAGCAGCATCATCCGCATGGCCCGGCAAGTGGTGAAGCGTCATCTCGGGGGGTTGCCGAACATGGACGACATGACGCTGCTGGCCGTGCGGCTCGATCGCGGCGAGCACGAGCGGTGAGTGCCGATGGGTCGATATCCGCGAGAGTGGCGGAACTGGCAGACGCGCAGGATTTAGGTTCCTGTGGGGAAACCCGTGGGGGTTCGAGTCCCCCCTCTCGCAGTCGGCGGCGTTTTCAGAGGTGCGGGCGCCAGTGTGGTCCCACGACGAGCAGGGGGTTGGGGAGCCGCCGCTGCACGCGTTCGAGTGTGCTGCCGAAGACGAGGTCGCGCAGGAGCCGGTGTCCGCGTGCTCCGATCACCACGAGCGCATCGTGCGGGACGGTAAAGAGATTCTCATCGAGCGAGCCGTGTTCGAAGACCACCCAGCGTCCGTCGGGTTCGCGGATGCGTTCGAGCAGGCCGCGTCGGGCGAGCATCTGTTCGCATTCGTCGCGTGTGGCCCCGTCGAGTTGCGTGAAGATCGTGAACGGTCGTTGGGCGACGCGGGCGACCGCGATCCCCAGCTCCACAGCGCGGGCTCCCATCTCCGACCCGCCGAAGAAGACGGCGACATTTTCCCACGGTTTGAAATTTCCGCCGGGAATCAGGACGGGGAAGGATGCGTGGCTCACGATACCGCGGACTTTCGGGCCGATGTGGCCGAGCCCGATGCGGCTGGATTGGGCGCTGACCACGCGGGGGCAGCTCATGAACATGAAGTCGGTGGGCAGCTCGGGCAGTTCCTTGGCGGCGTGTTCGGCGGGTGTGAGGAAATCGTAGTCCAGCCGTAGCGGCCCGAGGATTTCTTCGACATGCCGGCGGGCGGTCTGGGGCGAGAACAAGTACGACTTGTCGAGGATCACCATGACCGGGCCGGACTCGAAACGCAGCATGAACCGCTCGTAGGTGGGTACGTAGATCGCGAGCGAGAGGCCCGCGTATTGCTGGCAGAAATAGGCGGATTGGAGCAGGGTTTCACGCCCGTAGGGCGTATTTCGGAAAATGTGCAGCATCTGTTCGCGCATGTTCGTACCGTCGCCGCGTGGGTTTCGGGGTTGGCAGGCCAGTCGTCGGATTGTATGCGGTGTCCGCGCGCAGTACAATCCGCCGCCCCACGATCAGGGGTGTGACCCGAGCGTGTGGTACTCACCCGCCCAGAGGGTGGATCGCTCTTCGGGCGGTCCGGTTCCACGGGGGGATCGGGTGTGCCGCGCGACCCGTTCATGCCCGCGACCGCTGTTCTGAGCGTCCCGCGCACGCGGGGTGGAGATCATGAACGTTTCCTCACGGCTCGCGCTGCGTTTTTCCCGTCCGGCTACGCACTGGGCCCGGATGTTTTCGCTGGCGGTGCTGGTGGGGATCGCCGGCGGCGGGGCGGCGGTGGCGATGGAATGGGGGCTTCAGCACGGTTCGGAGATGCTCGTCGGGCGCTTCACGCATCTGGGCGGGTCGGAGGTGATGCATTTCGAGTGGGGTGTCCTGCTGTTGCCGGCCGTCGGTGGTTTGCTCGCGGGTCTGGTGGTGCTCTGGCTTTGTCATGGTGAGACGGGGCACG
>JALSRY010000179.1 GCA_026984555.1 Phycisphaerae bacterium | reverse complement strand
GCGGCTGGCGAAGGGGTTGTTCGCGAGGGTGGTCGCCTGGTTGCGGAGATCGCTACAGAAGAAACGCCGCCAGACGCAGGCGGCAGGGTCTGTGCCCAGGTCGGCGAGTACTTCGTCGCAGCCGCGGCGAAGCCATTCGAGCTGGCGTTCCGCGGGGGCGTGTTTGGTGGGGCGCAGCAGCAGGTGGAGTTCCTCGACGCCGCCGGACGGGGCGAACCGCGAGCCGCGCAGCGCGACGGGTACGTTTCGGGCTTCGTGCGCGAGCCGGATCACGCGGGCGGATCGGGAGGAGATCGGCGGGGCCGGGTCATGCATCATGTCCGGACCTCGGGGGCGTGGGGAGACCGCCGCGGGCCGGAGGACGGAGGGCAGCGAAGACGGAGCTGCGCGTCCGTTTCGGGCCGTTGGCTGATTGCACGGTGGATTTCCCTGTTCATCATCGGGTTCCGGTTCGTGACGTGGTCTTGTCCTGGCGAGGCCCGGCGCGGGCGACCGATTCCGACACGACCTCGATCGGGATGGCCGGCAGCGTGCCCATCTGGACGCGTTGCTTGCGAACCTTGGGCTTGTTCGTGGTACTGCGTTGGGTGGCGGCGTTGTTTTCGGCGGCGCGATTGCCGCTGGCGGAAGACTTGCGCTGGGCGGGGGTCTTTTTTCCCTTGGACGCGCGCCGGTTGCGAGGGCGGATCGTGATTTGTCCGTAGACGTCGGCGATGAGGTTGTCGGCCAAGCCGGGGCGGGCCTTGTCGGCGTCGGCCGCGAGCACGAGCGTCCATCCGTCCTTCCGGCGCACCACCCGGGCCAGCCGAATTCCGGGCGGGGGGTCGTTGAGCTTGATTTCGAGGCCCTCGGGCAGCGGTCGCCGGCCGGTTGCGACCTCGACGCGGGCCGTTCCTCCGGGCGTGAGCCGCACGGGCAGTTCGCTGGTGAGTTCGAGCCGCTCACCGAAACGCCGCCCGCCGATCACCAGCGCGAGGAGTTCTCGAGCGGGTACGAGGTGACGGTTGAGGAAAGCCTGCATGTCGTCGTCGGCCGGGCCGACCCGGTGGGTGACGCGCCGGCCGTCGATGTCGGCGGACGCTTCGATCTCGAGGGGAACCGGCGAGCGCATTCGCCGGGGAGGCGCCGTCAGAGTGACGCGGATGCGATCGACGCCGGCGGGGACGCGGGCGCCGTCGAGCACGAATCCGCGCGGTGCGTGCTCGAGCCGCAACGTGAGCGGGCCGTCGAACCCGTCGTATCGCAGCACGTGTACGGTCAGCACGGCCGCCCGTCCCGCGGGGACGTTGATGCCCGAGGGTGTGACCCACGCGGCAAAATCGGGCTGGGGCCGGCTGATGCGCAAGCGATAGGCGTAGGCCTTGCCGCCGTGGTGTTGCACGTCGGCCAGACGCACGCGATACACGCCGTCGGCCGGCAGGGTCGCGCGCAGGTACGAATCGGCGTGGTGCGTGAGCAGGCCGGCATCGGTAAACAGGTGACCGTCTTTGTGCTCGTAGTCGTCGTTGGAAGCGAGCACGCGGCCGGCGGCGTCGGTGAGCCAGACCACGCTGTCGAGCGGGGATTGCAACCGCCGGGCGAGCACCTCGACGACCACTTGCTCGCCGGCCTTGCCCGTAAAGGCGAAGCAGTCCACGTCGCCGGGCGCGGCGATGCGCCCGTCGATGACTACGGGCGGGTCGACCGGGGTGGCGTGGGCCAAACGGTCGTTGGGTTCGGTCTCGGTGGCGCACGGCAGCCGGCTGATGGCGTAGGTGACGGGGTTGGTGATCCGTGCGCCGTGGCCCCACACTTTTTCGCGGATGCCCTCCCAGCCGCGGTGGGCCGTGAGGAACATTCGTTCGATCGGCACGTTCCACCCGCCGACGTCGGCATAGCGCCCGCGCTCGGCCTGGGTTCCGAGGGGAAACGTCCAGGTGACGAACGGCTGCTCCGAGATACTCAGGCGGTAGACGAAATCCTCGCGACCGCGGTAGATGGCATCGTGGATCTCGACCGCGTAGACGCCATCGGCCGGCACTTCGTACAGCACCACCGGGTCGGGCTCGTAGCGGTAGTCGTCGTCGAAAGCGACCTCGCGGCCGCGCGCGTCGTACAGGGCCAGCGTCGCCTGGAACCAGCCGGGCACGGCGTCGGCCAGAAACGGCACCAGGCGCCGGGCCGCGGCCCGAATCACCAGCCGCTGCCCCTTGTGCGCCACGAAACGAAAACGGTCCACGTCGCTGGGCAGGATTTGGCCGTTGATCAGGACGGGCGGCTCCAGCGGCGGCGGCTGGGGTACGAGCGCGGGCACGCCGGGATCGTTGGTTTCCAATTCGGCCACCTCAGGCAGCACGCCCACCTGGAACGTCAGCGGGTTGGTCAGGCCGGTGCGGGTGATCAGGCGCAGCGTGCGGTCGCCCGGCGTGGCGCTCGGGTCGATGCGGATGCGCAACAGCACCGATTCGGCGATCTGGGCGTTCTGTTGGCGGTACTTGCGGGTGGTGAGCAGCCGCGCGCGTACATGGAGCAGCTCGCGCAGGCTCATCTGGTCGAGGTTGCGCAACAGCGGGTGTTCGGGCAGCTCCGCGTCCTGCATCTCCATCGACTTTCCGGGGCGGTTCATCTCCATCGCGCGCCGACCACGGCGACTGATCAGGGCCGCGGGTGGTCGTCCCTCGACCTCACCGGCTTCGGCCGCCTCGCTCCACCGTTTCAGGATCAGCGCGCGTAGACGGGCGGTGAGGGCCTGGCGCTGTTCCCTGCGCAACACGCGCAGGGGAGGGTAGTGCCGGATCAGCTCGGCGTGGACCCCGGTACCGGAAACACGAGCCGCGACCACGTTGCGCAGCGCCTGGCCGCCGACGACGACTTCGACCGTGGTGCCGCGTCGCCCGCCGGCGGGATAGACGTAGCCGATCTCGGGCGCGCGCCGCCGAACCTGGGCGGTGGTGGTGGCGGCGCCCAGCGCGGCGGCGAGGAGGGCCGTCATGGTCGCGGCGCGGTTCATGCCATGATCTCCGCCAGGAGTCCGCCAGTGGGGGCGTCGTGGGCCGCCGGCGGAAGGACGCTCGTTTCGATGCCGCGTGGGTTGGGTAGCGGGCCGTCGGGGTCGATGCCCAACTGGTGGTAGATGCTGGCGATCAGGTCGCGTGGCGAGACGGGGCGTTCGACCACCTCCTCGCCGGTCTTGTTGGTCTTGCCGACGACCTGTCCGCCGCGGAACCCGCCGCCGGCCACGACGGCGCTGAAGCACTGGCCCCAGTGTCCCCGACCGCCGTTCCAGGGTGGGTTCCACATGACGCGGGGTGTACGGCCGAACTCGCCCGAGTACCAGACGATCGTGGAATCGAGCAGGCCGCGCTCGGCGAGGTCTTCGAGCAGCGTGGCGAGTCCCTGGTCCAGCTCGGGCAGCTTACGCTGCATGATCTGGAAGTGCTGGCGGTGCGTGTCCCAACCCTTGTAGTTGATGGTGATGTACGGCACGCCGGCCTCGACCAGCCGCCGGGCCATCAAGCACGACTGGCCGAACGAGTTGCGACCGTAGCGTTGGCGCAGCGTGTCTTTTTCCTGCCGCAAGTCGAAGAGCTTGCGGGCGTCGCCGAACATCATGTCGTAGGCGTGCTGCTCGCACTTGTCGATCTGCACCAGCAGCGGGTCGCCCGCGAGCACCTTGCCGAGCGTATCGAGCGTGTGCAAGAGCTGGCGTCGGCGTTGCTGGCGTTTGTCCGAAATACCCTCGGCGACGATGCCCTCGACGGCGAACGGGTCGCGGTTGGGGTCGCCGCCGGTGCAGAACGGCTTGTAACGCTGGCCGAGAAAGCCGGCTTCCGAAAAGCGGCCCTGCGACTGCGTGAGCACGATGTAGGGCGGCACCAGGCCCTTGTATCCGTGGTCACGTCCCTTGAACAATGAAACCACCGCACCGACGCTGGGGAAGACGACGCGGCCCTGTCGGCGGCCGGTCTGAACGAGATACGAGGCGGTTTCGTGCGCGTTTACGCCGTGGGTCATGCCGCGGATGATCGAGAA
>JALSRY010000178.1 GCA_026984555.1 Phycisphaerae bacterium | reverse complement strand
CGCCGCCGCCACTCTCTCCGAACGGGCATCGGTTTCGGCGACGCCGGCGCCGCGTGCCCGACGGGGCTGGCCGGCGGCCTCCGGCGCCCGGCTCACCCCGCGCGAACCAGCCCCCGCATTTGGATCGGCGGCTTCGGCACAACCCGGATGCGGGCTTATAATCCGGCGTATGAACGCGAACGAGATGCTGCGAAGATCGTGCCTGGTGCATCGGGTTGGTCGATGGGGCAACGGCGCGTCCCGGTTGGCTGGGTGCGTCTTGACGTGGGCGGTGTTGTGGGCTGGTGCTGTCGCCGTCCTGGGCGATGATTGGCCGCCCGCGCCCCCGCTGCCGCATCCCGACCAGCGCACGGTGGGTTTCTTGCCGCCGTCGGTGTCGGTCAAACCGCATGGACGGGGGTTGTGGGACGTGACGTTTCGTTTTCGCCCGTCCGAGCCGGCTCGCCGGGTGTCGCTGGCGGGGAATTTCAATGGTTGGAACCCGGATGCCGAGCCGATGAAGGGTCCGGATGGTGCGGGCCGGTGGGTGGTGACAACGCTGTTGGGGCCGGGTCGCTACCAGTACAAGTTCGTGGTCGATGGTGTGCGGTGGGTTCCGGACCCGGTCAACCCGGACAAGGTTCCGGACAACTACAACGGCTTCAACTCGGTGCTCACGCTGGGGCGGCTCGCTTCGATGAACGTGTCGAATGCGAAGGTGGGGGACGGGAAGATCAGCGCGCTGGGCCTGTTCCATGACGCCGACCGTCCGCTTTACTTTCAAACGCTCGATGATGGTCACATGCTGGTTCGGCTGCGCACGCTGGCGCACGACGTAGAGGAGGCGTGGCTGGCGATTCGCGGGGGACCGAAGGTCGAGATGCACGTCGCGTTGCGGGGGCCGCTGTTCGATATCTGGGAAACGCGTTGCCCGTTGCCGGCGGACGTGTGCGACAAGGAGTTCGAGTACGCTTTTGTCATGAAAGACGCCAAACGCCGCGCTTCGGCGCCCGACACGTACACCGGCCGGCTCGACGACACGCGCGTATTCCACGCCCCGGATTGGGCGATGGATGCCGTCTGGTATCAGATCATGCCGGACCGTTTTCGCAACGGGACGACCGCCAACGATCCCGATCCGGTGCGTCCGTGGACCAGCGCGTGGTTTACCCCTTCGCCTTGGGAAAAGGCACATGGCCAGACTTTCTACAAGTGGTACGTGTTCTCGCGGCTCTACGGCGGGGACATCCAGGGCATCGAACAGGAGCTGGGCTATCTGAAGAAGCTCGGCATCAACGCGATCTACCTCAACCCGGTCTTTCAGTCGCCATCACACCACAAGTACAACGCGTGCAATTACTTGCACGTGGACGAACACTTGGGCGTCCCGGGTGACTACGAGCGCATCGTGGCCCAGGAAGACCTGCTCGATCCCACGACGTGGCGCTGGACCGCGTCGGACCGCGTCTTTCTCGACTTTCTCAAGAAGGCTCACGCCGCCGGTATCCGCGTCATCATCGACGGCGTATTCAACCACGTTGGCCGGTGTCACCCCGCGTTTCAGGACGTGCTCAAGCACGGGCAATCCTCACGCTATGCCGACTGGTTCGACGTGATCTCGTGGAAACCGTTCAAGGTCCGCGGGTGGGCGGGGCACGATTCCCTGCCCGTGTTCAAGAAATCGTCCGACGGGTTCGCCAGCGAAACGCTCAAGGAACACATCTTCCATGTCACCCGGCGTTGGATGGACCCCGACGGTGACGGTGACCCCAGCGACGGCATCGACGGCTGGCGGTTGGATGTCCCCAACCTCGTCCCCGCGCCGTTCTGGGCCGAGTGGCGCACGGTGGTCAAGGGAATCAACCCGGACGCGTACATTACGGGCGAAATCTGGGACCGGGCCGACCAGTGGCTCGACGGCCGGCACTTCGACGCCGTGATGAATTACGAATTCGCCCGCGCCGCCGTCGCCTGGTTGTTCAACCGCAGTCCGAAAATGAAACTCACCGCCTCGGAGATCGACCGCCGCCTGGCCAGCCTGCGGCTGGCGTATCCGTCGAAAGCCAACTATGTCTTGCAGAACCTGCTCGACAGCCACGATACCGACCGGCTCGTCTCGATGGCGCTCAACCCCGATCGCGCGTACGACAAGATGAACCGGGTGCAGGACGACAACCCGGATTACAACAACGCTAAACCCGGACCGGCGGAATATCGACGGGCTCGCCTCGCCGTTCTGCTCCAGATGACCTACGTGGGCGCGCCGATGGTCTACTACGGCGACGAGGCAGGCATGTGGGGGGCCGACGACCCCACCAATCGCAAGCCGATGTTGTGGGAAGACCTCGAACCCTACGACAAGCCCGAACAGAACCACGTCATGAAGGACCAGCTCGCGTTCTATCGGCGGGTGATCGCGATGCGCAACGAGCACGCGGCGCTGCGGAGAGGCACGTTTCAGACGCTGCTGACCGACGATGCCGCGGACGTGTGGGTTTTTGAACGAGCCGACGAGCACGAGCGAATCATCGTGGTGCTCAACGCGTCCGCCGAGGATCGCGCGGTGACGCTGCCGCCGATCAACGCGGAGCGGGCCGACGACGCCGCAGCCCGCTGGCGTGTGATTTTTGGTGGTGCGGATGTCCTCGATACCTCGAAGGCGGATCATTCGGGCGCGGGCCTGGTGGTGCGCGTCCCGCATGTGTCCGGGGTGGTGATCGCGACGCCCTGACAAGCAAGCGTGGTTGCTCCCGGGGTGTGAGCCGTACTCGTGGAGGGATGTCGTGCGCGGGCGTTACGCCGCGGGCCGGGTGGCGCGGGTGCTTGTCGCCGCCGGTGCGAACGAATAAAAGGGGGCGATGCACGTGCGGCGGGACAAGACATGGCGCAACGGGGGCTGCGGGCGGGTGTGTCTCGTGAGCATGCTCGCGGCGGTGGGGGTCGCGCGGGCGGCGCCACTGCGCTATGCGATCGAGCCCGGCAATCAACTCGTCTACGAACGCCGGGTACGGGTCGAATCGTCGGCGGATGGACGCGTGCTGGAGCGCTACAGCGAGCAGTTGCGGCTGTGGGCGCTCGATCGGCAGGAAAACAAGCTGCTGCTGATCGCCGAATCGTTGCGGGCGGTCGGGGACCGGGCAGGCCCCGCACGCGGGGTCGTGTTCCACATGGACTACCGCGGGCGGCTCGACATGGCGGGCGAAGTGTTGCCCGTGGCGTGGCGGGTGCGCCCGGTCTTCGACCTGTTGCCGGTGCTCCCGCCGGCGTTTGATGCCGGACGCCGCTGGGAAAGCCCTCCCGACGTGTTTGGCCACCGCTGGCGTTTTCGTCGCCAAGGAGCGGACGCGGCCCACGGCGGAGCCGAACGCGTCGATTTCGAGGTCGTCGACACGACCGGCGTTTGGGCCGTGGCAGGTATTTCCGAGCGGGGGGCCTTGTGGTTCGACACGAATACCGGGCGGGTGGTTCGCCTCGAATCGCGCCGACTCGACACACGCCGCCACCGCCGCACGCACGCGGTGGTTCGGCTGTTCGAGGAGCAGCAGATGTCGCCGGCGTGGTGTCGTCGGCGAGCAGCCGAGGCGGAGAAATACCTGTACACGTTGCGTCTGGAGCATCGGTTGCGCGACCGGGTCGGGCAGGAGCCGGACCGGATCGGGGCGTTGTTGCGGGGGTTGGACCGCATCTGGACCGAGCGTTTGCGGGAAATGCCGCCGGCGTCAGGTTCGCCGCTGCGCAAGTGGGCACGCGATCAGCGACGCCGGCTCCGCGACCAAGCCGATGTGCTCCGCGCCCGGGCACGCATCGCCCAGCGCTGGTTGACAACACCCGTGCGACCGCCAGCGGCCACGCGCCCCGCCGCTTCCGGCGGCAAGCAAGGCCCGCGGGTGGTCCTGATGGCCTACTGTCACGCCGCATCCGTCGAGTCGCTGCGGGCGCTCCACACGCTTTGCGAGGTCCGGCAGGTTCTGCCGGCGGAAGATTTCCGGGTCGTGTGCCGGCCGGTGGGGGGCGAATCGGCACTGAGCGAAATCGCCACACT
>JALSRY010000177.1 GCA_026984555.1 Phycisphaerae bacterium | reverse complement strand
ACGGGCCGCCACCAATCGACAAATACGAGCAAGGGGCGGTGTTTTTTCAACAGCGTCTTGCCGAGCAGTTCCCACACGAGCGCGAGTTCCGCCAACGTTCCGGTACCACCGGGCAGGACGACATACGCTCGCCCGAGTCGCACCAGCGTATTGAGCCGGGAGAGCAGGTCGAAGGTGGGGATTTCCTGGCGGATGAACGGATTGGGGCGGCGGCGGCCGAGTCGTGTGCAGGTAACGCCGATCGTGTGTCCGCCGGCCTCGACGGCCCCTCGCGCGCCGGCCTCCATCGTCCCGCCGTAGCCGCCGTTACACAGGCTCAGGCCGAGTTGTGCGATGGTTTTCCCGACCGCATACGCGCGTCGATACGCCTCGTCGGCTCGAGGGGTTTTTCCGCTGCCGAAGACGGTAACGATGGACCTGGTCATCACGATTGGCGGCGGTGCGCGGCTTTGGGGGGCCGGCGTCCGCGTGTGCGAAGGCGCGGTTTACTGGTCTGTGACGAGCAGTTTGCCCTCGGGGCTCAGGCCGAGGAAGTCGGCGATAAAAACCTGCGAGCTCTTGAGCCCGTTGCGTTTGGAGGTCCACATGAGTTTCTTGCCGTCGGGCGAAAACACGGGCAGGCCATCGAAGGCCGGGTCGAACGTCACGCGGTGTTCTTCCGAGCCGTCGGCTTTGAGCAGGTAGAGGTCGTACTCGGGCCGGCGGTCGGTGTAGTGGATCCCCTTGGTGTAGATGAGCCACTTGCCGGAGGGATGCCAATAGGGGCACCAGTGCAGGCAGCTCGCGTCGGTGAGCGCCTTCTCGGCAGTTCCCTGGAGGTTGTTGACGAAGATCTGCATGTTGCCGTTGCCGTGGCGATCGGAGCGGTAGACGATGTGTTTGCCGTCGGGGGCGAAGAACGGACCACCGTCGTAGCCCTTGACGCGGGTAATGCGGCGTTGGTTGGAGCCGTCGGCGTTGCAGATGTAGATTTCCTGGTCGCCGTCGCGCATCGACGAAAAGACGATCAGCTTGCCATCGGGGGAGAATGCGCACTCGGCATCGTAGCCGGGCGCCGCGACGATCCGCCGCAACTTTCCGGTCGCAAAGGTGTATTCGAAGATGTCCATGCCGGGGTAGAACGACCAGCGGTAGTCGTGCTTGCCGGCCTTGGACGCAGCTTTCTTGATGGCTTTCGGTGCGGCGACGGGACGGGGGTCGAGATGGTTGGAGGCGAAGATGAGTCGCTTTCCATCGGGGCTGAAGAACGAGCAGGTCGTGGCTCCCTTTCCGGTGGAAACCATCTTGAGCCCGGTTCCGTCGATGTTCATGACGTAGATCTGGTAGTCGTGTCCACCCTTGGGGTAGGCCTGGAAGCTGATGCGTTTCATATCGGGCGAGAAATAGGCCTCGCCGGCCTTGTCGAGCCCCATTTCCACGCTGGTGAGCTGGCGCACGTTACGGAACCAGCGTGCTTCGAGCTGCCGGTAGTCGGGTTTCTGCGCCGGGGCGGGCGGGGTCGCTGAGAAGAGGACCACGAGGAGCGGGCAGAGGACGGTGCTGAGCGGTTTGGTCATGGCGCGGGTTCCCGTAAGCTGCTTTTGGGCAGCGAGCGACAGCCAGGATGGATGACACTTCGCCGAACCACGCGGCTCGGCGTCAAGGTCCATTTCCGCCGGGACGTTTCGGGAACGCCGTTACGCAGGCGGGGCGGATTTCTAATCAGGTTCGCCCGCGAGCCTCCGTCTTTGCCCGACGGTAAGCCGGTAGTGTAGAATCCGCACCGGCCGGAGACAAGGATTCCGCCGCGAGACTCCCAGATGCCACCAGACGAGTCCAAACACGACGCAGACCGACCCGGTCCGGTGGCCGCCGCCTCATCGAGCGCCGGCGGGTCGTCGGCGGGGTCGGAACCGACGCGGGCCGGCAGCGCGGCGGACGAACCGACACGGGTGTCGACGGGTCTCGGCTCGGGACCGCATCCCGGACCACGGTCGCCGGAGCACCTGCCCCCGATCGAGGGTTACGAGGTCCAAGAGCGAATCCACCACGGGGGCCAGGGGGTGGTGTACCGGGCGACGCAGCTCGGCACCAAGCGGACCGTGGCGCTCAAGCTCCTGCTGGAAGGCTCGTACGCCAGCGAAACGGCCCGCCAGCGTTTCGAACGGGAAATCGAGCTGGCCGCATCGCTCCAGCACGCGGCGATCGTCACGATTCTCGATTCGGGCGTGAGCCACGGGTGCGTCTACTTCGCGATGGAGTACATCGAGGGGTTGCGTCTCGACGATTACTTGCGCACGAGGCGACCATCGTTACGGCAGACGATCGAGCTGCTCGAGCGAATCTGCGACGCGGTCAATTTCGCGCATCAGCGGGGGGTGATCCACCGCGATCTCAAGCCGTCGAACATACTGGTGGACGAGGCCGGGGCGCCGCACGTGCTGGATTTCGGGCTGGCCAAGCTTCGCCGCGAACACGACCCGGGCGAAACGACGATGCAGGCGTTGTCGATGCCGGGCCAGGTACTCGGGACGCTGGCGTACATGTCTCCCGAGCAGGCGGCCGGCGCGCACGACGTGGACGTGCGCAGCGACGTGTACTCGCTCGGGGTGATCGCATACGAGGCACTGCTGGGTCGTTATCCCTACCCGACCAACGGCCCGCTCGGGGAGGTGCTCAACCGCATCGCCCACGACGAGCCCGAACGGCCGCGCACGCTGCGTTCCTCTTCGCGTTTCGGGCGGCTGATCGACGACGAGCTCGAAACGATCCTGCTCAAATCGCTCGACAAGGATCCGAACCGGCGTTACCAGACCGCCGGGGCGTTGGCGCGCGACTTTCAGCACTACCTCGCCGGCGAGCCGATCGAGGCCAAGCGGGCCAGCGGCCTGTACATGTTGCGCAAGACGCTCAAGCGCTACCGTCTCCAGACCGCGTTCGCCTCGATCGTGCTGACGCTGCTGGTGGTATTCCTGGTGATGTTCGCGGTCCAGTACCGCCGGGAGGCGAAGTTGCGGGCCAAGGCCGAACAGCTCCGGGCGCTGGCTTCGCAGCGTGCCGACGTCGCGACCCGGGCCGAGGCCCGCGAACGGCTGGCCCGCGAGCAGGCCGAGCGAGAGAAACGGCTCGCCGAGCGCGCCGCGGAACAACGGCGCCTCGCGCTGATTCGCCAGAAGATTCAGGGTGGCGATGTCGCGCTGCTGCGAGACGATCCGGCGGCGGCGCGCGATGCGTACTGGGACGCGTTCCGTGACGGTCCGAGCGGTGACGAGGCCCGTTGGGCGTTGCGACAGTATTACATCACCACCGGGGAACAGGGGGCCCAATGGCTGTACACCCTGCCGAACCGCCCGCTCGCGATGTCCGCGGACGGCAAGACCGCCGCCGTCTGCGAGAACGACCAGGCGATCACGCTACGCCGCCTGGAGACGGGCGAGGCGCTGGGCTGGTTCCCCGCGCCGGGCGAGGTGCAGGCGCTGAGTCTCGACGCGGCGGGCCGGATCGTTGCGGCGGGGGTGACATGGATCCGCGTGTGGACGCCCGCCCGGGTGCGCCCGACGGCATCGGTAGAGTTGACGCTGCCGACGCACCCGCTGGGCGTGTTCGGCATCCTGGACGGCTGGGGCGTGGTGTTGGTCGATGCGCAGCAGGTACGGTCGTTTCACGCGGGCACCGGGCGGCTGATTTCGGAACTGCGTCTGGCGGGTCGGGTGATCGAGCGGCCCCAGCTCTCTGCCGACGGCAACCAGCTCGCGGTGGCGACCGATCGGGGAGTGCAGTTGATCACCGTAGCGCGAGATGGCTTTCTGACCGCGCGGTCGATCTGGTCGGCGGACCACGACGGGACGCCGCGGGCCGTGCGTTTCGTTGGCGACCGCGGGCTGGCCGTGCTTTCCGACGGGGTTTTTCTGCGAGTGATTTCCGAAGGCGGCCTGGACGCCTGGACCCGCCTGCTGACGCCCGGGGGCACGTGGGACATGATGGACTTCGCCGACAACGGGGCGCTGGTCGCCCTGGGTGCACGCGATGGACGGGTCGCCGTGTAC
>JALSRY010000176.1 GCA_026984555.1 Phycisphaerae bacterium | reverse complement strand
TGCGTCCGCGACACAAGGCTCGTCGTTGCGGCGGTGCCCGACCGGCCGCTGGATCAGCTCAAGACGCTGGCTGATCTCGTGAAGCAAAAGGCCGGATCGGCAGCGGTCCTGTTCGGGATCGACGCGGGCGGCAAAGCGCTGCTGTTGGCGGCCATGAGCAACGACCTTGTGCAAAAAGGACTCAAGGCCGGCGACCTGGTTCGGCATGTCGCGCCGCATGTCAAGGGTGGGGGGGGCGGCCCGCCCACACTCGCCCAGGCCGGTGGCAAAGACCCCGCCGGCATTCCCGCGGCTCTCGACGCCGGCAAGGCGTGGATCAGGGAAAAGCTGGGGTGAACGTCCGCGTTGTGAGGCGGAGCGGGTTCTTGACGTCGCCCTGCCCCGGGGTAGACTGGATTGTGGACACGTTTACCGGAAGTCCCCGTAGCTCAACTGGATAGAGCGTTGGCCTCCGGAGCCAGAGGTTACAGGTTCGAATCCTGTCGGGGACGTTGTCGGATCACCGATGCCGCGATGCCGAGGCGGTGCGATTTCGCCCGCTGGCGGCTCTTGGCGGCAGGTGTCGGCTGCGCGATCGCTTCAGCCCACGGGTGAGGAGGCACGTTCGCTCGTCAGCTCGGCGATCAGCCCGATGAGCTTGGCGCGGTCGATCGGCTTGGTGGCGAATTCGTCGCAGCCGGCGTTGATGCATTTCTCCCGGTCGCTGGCCATCGCGTGGGCGGTCAGCGCAATGATCTTGCCCGCATAGCCCTGGTCGCGCAGCGTGCGGCTGGCGGTGTAGCCGTCCATCACGGGCATCTGCATGTCCATCAGAATCATGTCGAAGGGGTTGTCGTCGGCGACGGCGCGGGTAGCGGCCTCGACGGCGAGCTGGCCGTTTTCGGCGAGCGTCACGGTGGCGCCGGCTTTCTTGAGAATGAACGTGATGAGGCGCTGGTTGTCGGGGCCGTCCTCGGCCAGGAGGATCTTGAGACCGTCGAGGGGTTTGTTTCCGCCGGCGGTAGGCAGTGGTTTGGCTTGTTCGGCCTCGGCGCGCAGGAAGTCGCTGACACTGACCGATTCGAGCAGTTTCACGCCGTCGAGCGGGCCGGTGCCGATGGTGACGCTGAACGTGCTGCCCTTGCCGGCCTCGCTGCGCAAGGTCAGGTCGCCACCGAGGACGCGGGCCAGTCGCCGGCTGATTGCCAGTCCGAGCCCGGTGCCGCCGAACTTGCGGGTGACGGAGGTGTCCGCCTGGCTGAAGGGCTGAAACAGCCGGCCGATTTGCTCGGGGGTCAATCCGATGCCGGTGTCGATCACGTCGAAACGCAGGCGGTGCTGAGCGTCGTTGTCGGCGGCGGGCTTGAGCAGCTTGGCGACGATGCGCACACCGCCGTGCTCGGTAAACTTGATCGCGTTGCCGACGAGGTTGATGAGAATCTGGCGGACGCGGGTCGGATCGGTGTGGATCGTCTCGGGCAGCGGCCCGTCGATTTCGATATTCCAGTCGATTTTTTTCTCGTCGGCACGGACGCGCATCAACGTGTACACGTCGGCGAGCAACTGCCCGGGTGAGCAGGCGATCACCTCGGGTTCGAGTCGGCCGGCCTCGATTTTCGAGAGGTCGAGAATATCGTTGATGATCTCGAGCAGATGCTTGCCGTTACGCCGAATGATCTGAACCGCGTCGGCCCGTTCTTGTTCGCTGAGGCTCGGGTCGAGCAGGTTTTCGGAATAGCCGAGAATCGCCGTCATGGGCGTGCGGATTTCGTGGCTCATGTTGGCGAGGAATTCGCTCTTGGCCTGGTTGGCGGCCTCGGCGTCCTCCATGGCTTTCTGCAACGCCGCCGACCGTCGCCGTACTTCGCTTTCGAGCTGGACGATGTGCTGTCTTTTTTCCTGGAGGTGAGCCTCGCGTTCTTCGAGGATGTTCTCGACGATTTCGTTGTGAGCGCGTTTGAGCGATTGCTGCTCGGCCTGGAGGTGCCGGTTGCGGGCCTGGGCTTCCCGGAGAACGTCGGCCTGGCGGATGGCGAGCCAGGCCATGCGGGCCAGCGACGAGATCTCCTCCAGGCAGATGGTGTTCGCGGAAAGCACGGGCTCGGTCAGGCAGCGAATCGCGATCAGGAACCCGCCGCTGTCCTGTTCGGTGCCGGCGATACGGACGCCCATCGCTTCGCGGGCGCCGTCGGCGGTGGCAAAAGGCCGCGTGGTCGCGAATTCAACGCGGCGCAAGGTATCGATCAGGCCGTCCATCGCCGCGCGCATCTCGGTCCAGGTCTGTTCGTCGATCGCGGGATAGACGGCCAGCACCTTCCCGCTCTCGTCCGCGACGACCACCTCGGCCGTTCCCCAGGTGGTGAGCCGGTCCCGCACCACGGCCAGCGCGCCGGTGCTGTCAAGCGGACAGGCATCGCCGGAAAACATCTGGCCGAGTTCTTCGAGAAACGAATCCATGATCTAGAGCTCGAACAGGGTCTCGTTCGAGGAAAGTTCCGCGTCGAGATCCTTCGCAAGAATCAGAATGTCTTCCTTCTGGAATCCCATCGACAGGAACGTTTCCAGTTGGGGCTTGACGAGTTTCAACCCGACGGAAGTAATCCCCTTGATTGTGCAGATGACGTTGGCGACCTCGACGCACTGCACGATGTCGAGTCCTGGTCCCTTGTAGCTGGCCGAAGCGTGATGATGGCGGATCGCGGCTTGCACTACATCGGGGAAGCGCCACGCCTCGGCGACGCGCTCGCCGAGCACGCAGTGGTTGAAGCCGAGGTATTCCTTTTCGACGTCGATCAGCGAGACGCCGTCGTGGATGTCATGCATGATCGCCACGAACTGCGGATGCGTGTGCTGGTCTTCGAGGATCAGGCCGATGTCGTGCAACAGTCCCGCGAGAAACGCATCGTCGAAGTTGGGCATCCGCCGCCGCGACGCCACCAGTTTGGCACACAACCCCACCGACACCATGTGCCGCCAGAGTTGGCAGCGCTGGTAGGGGCCGAGCGACTCTTTCTTCTTGAACAGCTCGCTGACCGAGGCGGTCATCGCCAGATTCCGAACCTGGTTGAAACCCAGGTAGCTGATCGCCTGGTGCAGGCTCGTCACCGTCGAGCTGACGCCGTACGCCGCGGAGTTGACCATCCGCAGCACACGAGAACTCAGGGCGGGATCGCCTTCGACGACCGCCTTGAGATCGGCCGCGCCCGCGTCGGGATCCTTGGCGACCTCGATCACCTTGAGCGCCACTTGTGGCAGTGTGGAGATCTCCGTGATACGTTTGACCACCGTGTCGATCGACTTGGGTCGTTCCACCGTCGCCGTTGTGTGTTGTGCCACCGGTATTCCTCGGCTGCTTGTCGATCCCGCGCCGGGGATCGCACTTTCCACTTTCCGTTTTTCGCCCGTCCCGCGTTCCCCAAAGACGTGTGGATCGTTCTGGCGATTGCTCACCGTGTTACAAACGGTTCCAACCGGTGTATCGGCCAATCCGAGCGTAGATGTGAAAACCGGTGTCGCCGACTCCGGCCTCAGCGGTTGCCCGGCGTCGTGGGGAGCGTGAAACCCCGCCCAGAGCCGCGTTTACGCCGGGTTTGCCGCTGCACGAAAAATGGCAGAAAACCGGCAAATTCGGTAAAATCCTGACTCGGAGTTCCGGCGGGCTCCATGCTCAAGTGCCGATAACCAAATCTCGGGCGTCGGGTTGGGGGGCTCGCGCCGAATGAACGTGCGGTGGAGGGGAGACATGTCAGCGTGCAAGTGGTCTTGTGCCCGCCGCGCCCCGTGGCTGGCGGTTTGGTTGGCAGGGATGGCGGCGTTGCCGGTACTCGGTGGCGATCCGTCGCCTCCGCGCATTCCCAAGCCCGCTGCGGACGCGGCTCCGGCGGCGCGCGTGCTTTCCATCAACGAGGATTGCTCCGTCGTGGTGCGCGCGTCCACGTCACACCGCTCGATCCCGATCGTACTCGCCGGGATTCGAGTACCCCGCGGGTCGGAACAGCGACGGGAGCTGCGGCGGTTCCTCACCCAACTGCTCAAAGGGGAGCGCGTCTGGTTGCG
>JALSRY010000175.1 GCA_026984555.1 Phycisphaerae bacterium | reverse complement strand
CGTTTCCAGACCAGGTAGAGAATCGGCAGGATGTACGTCGCCGCCACGACGCCCAGATCCACCAGCAGGGGCATCTGCAAGACGACGAGCACGGCGAGCAGGATGCTGGCGGCGAGGGTGATATTGACCAGTACCTGCGAAGCGGACCAGGGCACGTTGGCCTGTTCGAGAATCGTCTGGAGCCGCTCGGTGAACTTCATGCGGGCGAACATCCCCGCGAGGAAGCCCTCGACCTTGGGTGCCTCCTTGCGGAGGCTGCTCAGGTCGAGTCCCTGCGTCGCGGACGAACTCGTGCGCCCCTTGAGCCGCCCGGCGATCTTTTTCTTCGGCGTGCTGCGCAGGTCCGCCACGAGCTGGTAAATGCCGTAGCAGGCCATCAGCGGCCCCGCTATCAGCAGCCCGAGCAAGAGGGTGTCGCTGCCGAGAGCCAGCAAAGTCATGGTTGCAATCTCCTGCTCCACGGGTCGCCGGTCATTCGAAGTCAGCCACCAGGTCGCGCGGCTGGAAGATCGACGGGTCGATCTTGGCACCGTGCGCGATCAGGCGATCCATGAACAACGGCCGCACGCCCGTGGAGACGATGCGACCGTAGGCTTTTCCTTCCGAATCCACGCCGTCCTGCTCGAACTTGAAAATGTCCTGCATGACGACCACGTCGCCCTCCATCCCCTGGACCTCGGTGACGGAGATGATCTTGCGGCGACCGCCGGTCAGCCGGGCCGCCTGGACGATCATGTCGATGGCGGAGGCGAACTGCTGGCGGATGGCTTTCTGCGGCAGCTCGAAGCCCGACATCATGACCATCGTCTCGACGCGCTGAACCGCGTCGCGGGTATTGTTGGCGTGGATGGTGGTCATCGAGCCTTCGTGGCCGGTGTTCATCGCCTGGAGCATGTCGAGCGTTTCGCCGCCGCGACATTCGCCGACGACGATCCGGTCGGGCCGCATGCGCAGGGCGTTGACCAACAGGTCGCGGATCGTCACGCGGCCCTTGCCTTCGAGGTTGGGCGGGCGCGTTTCCAGTCGAACAATGTGCGGCTGGCGCAGTTGGAGCTCGGCGGCGTCCTCGATCGTGACGATGCGCTCGTCGGCCGGGATGAAGCCCGAAAGGTTGTTCAGCAGCGTCGTCTTACCCGAACCGGTCCCACCAGCGATCAGGATGTTGAGCCCGGCGACCACGCACGCCTCGAAAAACTCGACCATCTCCGGAGAACACGACTTGAACCGGATGTAGTCGTCCCACGTGATGGGGTTGCTGCCGAAGCGCCGGATCGACATCGACGGACCATCGATCGCCAGCGGCGGAATGATCGCATTGACGCGGCTGCCGTCCTTGAGCCGGGCATCGACCATCGGCGAGACTTCGTCGCAACGCCGGCCGAGCGGGGAGACGATCTTGTCGATGATGTGCAGCAGGTGGCTGTCGTCCTTGAACTTCACGTCGGTCAGTTCGAGCCGCCCGCCGCGCTCGACGTACACCTGTCGCGGACCGTTGATGAGGATATCGGAGATCTTGGGGTCGGCCAGCAGGGGTTCGAGCGGCCCGAGGCCGAAGGTCTCGTCGAGGATTTCCTGCGCGAGCCGCTCGCGTTCGCTGGCGTTGAGAAGCGTGTCCTCCTCACGACAGAGGGCCAGTACGACGGTGCGCACCTGCTCGCGCAACTCGTCGGAGGCGTCGCCGCTGAGCTTGCTCATGTCGAGCTGCTCGACCAGCTTGCGGTGGATCGTGCTCTTGAGCTCGTAGAACTGCTGGAGTTTTTCGTCGGAGTGCCTGCGCCGCGGTTTGCGGGCCGCCGGTTTGGGTGCCGCAGGCGGCGATGCGGCCGCGGCAGCCGCCGGCGCCGGTTGCGCCGCGACCGCCTTGGTCGGCTCCGCCGGCTTGACCGGTGCCGCCGGTTTCGGCCCCGCCCCAGGCGGCGAAGCGGGCGAAGACGGCTTTTTCGTAAACAAACCCATCGACAACTCCTGGGCGCGGCGAAACGAGCCGCTACTTCGATCCGGCGAAGAACGACAACAGACCCTTGCGCCGCGCCTCGGCGGTGGCGGCCGCCTCGGACGCCAACTGTTCGTCCGCGTGACTGGCCACGGCTTGGGCCACTTTGGCGTATGCCTGACGCAGCCGCGACCGCGGCGCCATCGTCAGCAACGGTGCCCCGACATTCACCGCCGCGGCACTGGTCTTCCATTCATCCGGGATCACGAAATCGATCTTGCGATCCAGCGTGGCCTCGACGTCCTCCTGATCCAGGTAGCCCGACTCGCGGCCGTGACGGTTGCAAACCAGCCGGACACGCTCCGTGGCGTACCCCGTCGTGACCAGCTCGCGCAAGATGCGATCGGCGTTGCGAACCGACGGCACCAGCAGTTGCAACACGAGCAAGTACGTGTCGGCCATGTCGTAGACCGCCCGGGCGCTGCTGTCGAAGCGCGGCGGCAGATCGACCACGAGGAAGTCGTAGTGTTCCTGCAACGCCGCCAGCACCCCTGCGGCCTGGGCCGCGTTGATCTGCTCGGCCTGCGAAAAATCGCTCGGACGGGCAAGTACATGCAGCCCCGTGGAGTGCTTGCACATCGCCCGGTCGATCATGTGCGCGTCGATCTGCTCGGCGGTTTCGCACAACTCGGCGATCGTGTATGTCGGCTGAATGTCGAGTTGCATCGCCACCTGCCCGAAGCGCAAGTCCATGTCGATGGCGACGACACGCGGGCGCGTCGCCGGTCCGCTGGCCCCTTCCCAGTTCTCGATCTGGGCCAGTTCGACGGCGAGGTTGGTCGTGAGCTGCGTCGCCCCGACCCCACCCGATGTGCCCACCACCGTGATCAAACGCCCCAGCTTGCGACCGCTCCCAGCCATCTCGCCGCCGATGCGCTGAAGCGTTTCCGCGAGCTGCTCGGGCGGGAACGGTTTCCAGAGAAACTCCTTCATGCCCGCCCGCATCGCCCGCATGACCAGCTCGGCGTCGCGATCCTCGGTCATCGCGACAGCAGCGAGCCGACCGCGAAACTCCTCGATCACCGGCGCAACGACATCCATCATGCCGGCCGGATTCGGGTCGAGATGCAGCAGGAGGATTTCGGCGGGAAGCTGGGCCACGGCCTGCGCGAGCATCGCCGGCTCGTCGATCTCGGCGACGATCCGAACGCCGTCGATCGAGAGCAACACGGCCCGCAGGTCGGGCGCGACTTCTTCGTCCGTGTTGACGACGATGACTCGCATGTTCTGACTCACGCTGGCGCGATTCCTTCCCGGTTCCGGCGTATGCTCTCTTTCCGCGCGGGGCGCGTCCGCACGGGAGTTTCCGCGTGTCGGCGCGCCTCGCTCGTTGGGCTCTGCGTCATGGGTTTCATCGGCCAAATCGCGACCGGCTGTATGTACGCGGCGATTTCGCCCATCCGGCCGCCGGGTCGCTGTCTTTCTCGGTCACTTGGCAACGACGTCCGGGCGCGGCGACGGGCCGGGGCTCGCCCGCGTCGATATCGGACGGCGCCCCTGGGTGCGCCGCCGCCGATTCGAACGCCGATCCGAGCTCCGGCCCGATCGAGTCCGGCCGCAGCGGCGCGGGCGCAAGGCCCGCGCGTCTGGCTGGTGACGCCGGCTACTCGATCAGCGCGACCGGCCGCTTGCCACCCAACATGCGGAAAATGGTTTCGAGCTGGTCGCTGTATTCCTCGGGCGATCCAGCGGCGTAGAACTCCTGCCCGTTTCCGATCGTGGCGATTTCCTGCATCATGCTCCGATCGACGTTGTAGCCGACGCTGACCGTGTAGATGCGGAAACCAAGGTCGGCGGCTTCGTGGGCCTTGCGGTAGGCATAATCGAGAGCTTCCCAGCCCCCGTCGCCGACCCAGTTGCCGTCTTCGTCGATGTTGGCCACGCCGTCGGACATCAGCACGATGACCTTGTGCGCCCCCGGACGAGCCCGGCTGGACTGGAGCTCGACGATCGCCTGCCCCAGGCCCGCACCGATGTTCGTGGCCCGGTCGTAATGACCCGACTGGCGCTGGTAGAGCCGCTCCGGAACCGACTGGAGGTCG
>JALSRY010000174.1 GCA_026984555.1 Phycisphaerae bacterium | reverse complement strand
TGTCGTCCTACAAGATCAGGATTACAACACCGCCGAGACCGTACAGTTCGGCTTCGTTCGTTATGCCAGCAACAAGAGCTCGCCTGACGTGTCCGCCGGCGGGTTGATCTTCAATGGTGGCCTCAGCTTGAAGTTTCCCAAGCCGGCGACGGGAGTGGTCTCGGCAGCGATGTGGACGATCACGCTGGGGCAACCGGTCGTCCTGCCGAAGAACCACGGCATCCGTCTGGTCCTACCGGTGCCACCCAAGGCCGCGGATGGGATCGGCGTGCACGCGCAGCGCGGCAACACGAGTCGCGTTCCGGCTGCACTGCAAAAGCAAGGCACGTTCTCGCTGAGCAGCGCAGGGGCGGCGGTCGCGTTCTTCGAGAAGGCCACCACGTTGCACGCTGGAGCGTTCTATGTCGAACCCGTGACCCAGATGTATGTCCGGTCGTCGGCGTACGGGACGAGCGAGGACCTGCTTGGGCTCGAGGCGCTGCACCCGAACGCGACCGGCGGCGACAAGATCGGATTTCTCATGACTGGCGACGCGTTTGCGAGCCAGGTGGCGCTGCTGATGATCTCGGGCGGGCTGCGCGCGTCGCCGATCACGACGCCGATCGGGAGTCTGTTCCTGAACCCGCCAACCGGCGCCATCCAGCTGCCGTTTGTGCTCGACGCGACCGGCAAGGCCAAGTCGCCGGCCGTGGCGATTCCGGCCAAGCTCAAGATCTGGTCGCAGACGGCGTTCCTGGATCTGAAGAAGAGCGTCGTGCGCCTGTCCGACGCGACGGGAATCGAGGCGCAGTAGGCGGCCATCTTCAGGCTACCATCTTCTTCCGTCCTATCTGGAGGAAGTGGATGCGCCTTTGCGAGAGTTCGATGATCTTGGCTTCGGCGTGGGCGGTGATGTTCCTCGCCCAGGCGCCCAAGCCTCCGTCTGCCAGCATTCAGAAGAAGCTCGCGACCGCCTATCTGGCGGCGGACGCGCGGAGCACTGCCGGGCGGCAAGAGCAGCTGGCGATCCTTGCCAAGCTTGCATCGGTGCCGCCGCTGCGGCGCTCTGCAGCTCTAGCGTGGAAGAAGAAGCTGCTCGCGCTCGCGGCGAAGGCCGGCCCGAAGCTCAAGAAGAAGAGCGGGCGCGCGTGGTTTTGGCACAAGCCGCAGAAGCGTGGACTCTACATCGTCGGCGGTCGGACACGCCGACCCAAGGGGCTCTTGATCGGCATGCACGGCGGCGGCAAAGGGGCCGGCGATGCCGGTGCGAGTCACGGAGCCTTCCAGGCGGCGGCCAGCAAGCTCGGCTGGGTCGCCGTGTTTCCCCAAGTGCTGAAAAAGACCGAGCACGGCTGGACGGATTCTGGCACCGAGGAGTTCGTGCTGGACCTCGTCGCGGCGGCGCGGCGCACGTGGAAGATCGATCCCAACCGCGTGTTTTTCGCCGGCCACTCGATGGGGGGCTACGGGAGCTGGACGCTCGGCGCGCACCACGCCGACGTGGTCGCTGCGATCGCGCCATCGGCCGGCGCGCCGACGCCGGTGCTGAGTCGCGAGACGCAACAGATCGTCGACATCGAGGCCGGCGTTGTGCCGAGCCTCCGCAACGTTCCCATGATCATCTACCAGAGCGGTGACGATCCGCAGGTGCCACCCGAGGTCAACCGCTTCGCGGTCAAGGCCCTCGCGCGTGCAAAGAAGAAGTGGGGTGGGTTTCCGTTCGAGTATTGGGAGGTCGATGGGCGTGGCCACGCATTACCGCCCGGCGGAACCGCTGCTCTGCTCGCCAAGATCGCC
Source organism: Phycisphaerae bacterium (assembly GCA_026984555.1). Lineage (GTDB taxonomy): Bacteria > Planctomycetota > Phycisphaerae > UBA1845 > Fen-1342 > JALSRY01. The sequence goes on along the minus strand of JALSRY010000174.1, from coordinate 2,261 downwards.
AAGCGCGTGCGCAATCCCGTCCCTGAGAAGATCGTGTGGCAGCCCAAGCTTGCGTGGAAGCGGCAGTTCTATTGGCTCCACTGGGAGAAGCCCATCGCCGGCGCAATCGTCGTTGCTCGACTCGACAAGCAGGGCAACCGCGTCTTGGTCGAGTGCGACAAACCGGCAGCCGGCCTGTCGGTCTTGTTGGACCGCCGACTCGTCGACATGGACCAGGAGGTCTATGTCGAACTCAATGGCAAGGAAGTCTTCCGCGGCAAGCCGCGAGCAACGCTCCCGACGCTCCTGCTGACCGCGGCGCGCAATGACGCGGACTTGGTGTTCGAGGCGAGGGTGCCACTGCGCTAGAAACGTGGCCGAAAAGTACAGATTGCTGTCCGCGTGTTCGGCGGTCACAGACCGGTGGCGCAACCGCTGCGCCGGAAGATTCTGGCCCGCGATGGCAAGCGCTGCGTTTGTTGCGGCGGAAAGAAGAACCTCACCGTGCACCACGAGAGATGGCTTCGCTTCGGGGAAGAACAGTGTCCGAGAATCTCGTCACACTGTGCGAAGACTGCCACTCCCTCGTGCATGCGCGCCTCCTCGTCCTTGCGTGGGCGGATGCCTGGCGAACTGCGTTTTCTCGACCGGGACGGCAACGACCTCGCCGCGGCTGAGCCGCCCTTCGCGGAGACACTGGCGCGGAGACGCTCGCGCGGATGCGCATCGACCATGAGACTCGGCGCGATTCTGACGCACGTGCGTCAAGACCGCGGCTCGTAGCGGATGTCATCGGCCAACGGCGCGTGGTGACCAACCTCGAGTTCGCCGTGCGAGCGAGCCGAGAGCTCGGCGAACCGGTGGGTGTCCACGCGCCTCACGCGCCTCGCATATGCGAGGTCGGTAATGCAGACTATGGTCACGGTTCTGCTGTGACCATGCTTGGTTCCAACCCAAGTCAGTCGCCGGTGAGCCCCTTCTCGAGAACATGCTCCATTGCGTCGCCGAAGCGGTCGAGTTCTTGCTTGGTCGTATAAACACTGGCGCTGACGCGCATGCCGGTGAAGCTTGGGTGCTGCACTGTGGTGACGAGGATCCGGCGCTTGCGCCACAGCCAGCCGGCGATCTTGGTTTCGGATAGGCCGTCGACCGAAAAGCTGGCGATGCCTGCGGCGAAGCCGGGCTTGAGGCTGGTGTTGAAATGGATGCGCGGGTTCTTGGCCAGGCGCTTGGCCCAGTAGTCGCGGAGGTGGACGAGCCGGGCGGCTTTGCGGTCGTCGCCGATGGCTTGATGGAACGTGAGGGCGTTGGCGATGGCGAGACAGCCGGCGACCGGATGCGTGCCGATCTGCTCAAACTTGCGGATGTCGTCGTCGAGGCTGGCGTCCGCCGCGGTTAGTGGCCAAAGCTTGGCGATTTTGGCACGACGCACATAGAGCAGGCCAGTGCCGATGGGCGCGAACAACCACTTGTGCAAGCTCGTTGCGTAGTAGTCGCAGTCGAGTTCCGATAGCTTGAACGCGAAGTGGGCCAGGGCGTGTGCCCCGTCGACGATCACCGGGACTCCGTGCTTGCGCGCCATGGCGACGATCGCGCGCACCGGAAGGATCTGGCCGGTGAGGTAGATCATGTGGCTCACCAGGATCAGCTTGGTCCGCGGTGTGATCGCGGCCTCGTAGCGACGCACGACCTCGGCATCGTCCTCGGCCGGTACGGGAAGCGAGATCTGCTTGTAAACAATGCCTTCGCGCCGTTCGCGCTGGCGGAAGGTCTGCACCATGCGCGGGTAGTCCTGGTCGGTCGAGAGGACCTCGTCGCCCCGCTGGAGGTCGATGCCGAACTGGCAGATCATGAGCCCCTCGGACGTGTTGCGCGTCAGTGCCAGTTCCTCGGGCGAGACGTCCCAATGGCGGGCCAGTTGTTGCCGGACGGTCTCCTTCTGTGGTTCGAGAACACGCCAGATCGAGTACGGCGGCGCCTTGTTGGAGAACTGGAGGTGTCGCATCTGCGCGGCGAGGACCGCCGCAGGCGCCGGGCTGACGCCGCCGTTGTTGAGGTTGACGATGCTGCGGTCGCAGGCATACGCCCGCGCGACTTCCGCCCAGTAGTCTTCGTCGCCAGCGACCGCGCTCGGCGCCCGGTTCGCGGGCGCCAGAGCTTCGAGGCGAGCGGCGACACTGGCGAGGGCTGGCAGCGCGAGCGAACCGAGAAACTCCCGTCGCGTCTTCATCGCTCGGCCCTCACAGCGGTCACGAGAATCTCGACGCGCGCGCCGAGTGGCA
>JALSRY010000173.1 GCA_026984555.1 Phycisphaerae bacterium | reverse complement strand
CGTAGCCGCTACGGGCGAGGTGGGCGTTGATCGCCCCTCCGCCGCGGGCGTTGATCAGGTCGATCACGTCCCCGAGCGTGGCCGAGTCCAGGTCCAGGTGGTCGAGGTCGATGTCGATGGTGGTGCCGTTGGCGGTGGTGATGCGGAAGTCGTCGCCCTCCACGGTCCGCACGCCCTCGCCGTCGTTGAGGCTCGACAGCGGAGTACCCTCGTAGAACGAGCGGATGCCAAGTTCCGTCGCGGCGATGCCGCCGTTTTCCTCGATGCGCAGGTCGGCGCCGGAGACGCGGTTGCGGACCTCGATCGTCCGGCCGTCGGCGCCGAGGCGGGCCATCACGCCGATCCCGGAGCCGTTGATCCGGTTGAGCACGTCCTCGATCGTGTCGGTTTTCTCGAACCCGATCCGGGCGACGTCCTGGCCGACGCGAATCGTCAGCCCCGCGCTCAGATCGACGCCCGCGCCGGCCTTCAATTCGGCCAGTCGCGTCCGGGGGGTGAGTCGCGGGTCGAGGTCGGCGCCGGCGAGGTTGCCCACGGGGGTGTTCGTGTAGATGCCCAGGTCGAGCGCCGCCTTTCCTCCGCCGGCGTCGGTCACGGTGATGTCGCGGGGCGTCGAATCGACCGGCTGGATGTGGATCGAACGGGCGTCGAGCGTGGCGACCAGTGTGTCCGGCATCTCGGCGTTGAGCTTGTCGAGCACGTCACCGACCGTGTCGGCATCGCCCAGGTCGATCACGGCCTGGTTGGTGCCGTCGGAAACGAGGATCTTGCCGGGGCTGACGCCGTTGCCGGTGGCGCCGTTGAGGTCGGCGAGGCGGGTGTGCGGCGTGACGGCCGGGTCGAGATCGACTGCGCCGCGCACGCCGGCCGAGACGGCCTTGAAGAACTCCATGCCGGGGACGGTGAATGTTTCCTCGGAAAGGTCGCTGTCGAGGATGGTCTGGAGCCGGCCGTCGTCGCCGTGGTAGATGACGCCCTGGGCGCCCCACTCGAAGGGCAGCTCGTCGCTCTGGTGTCCGCTGAAGAGGGGGGTGCCCAGGTGCTTGCGGTTGCCGATGGCGACGAGCTGATCGATGATCGCCTCGATCTCGGTGCGGATGGCCTGGCGTTCGTCGGGCGTGGCGGTGTCGCCGGCGGCCTGGAGCGCGAGCGTGTGCGCTTGCGTGACCAGATCGACCGCGGATTGCATCGCCGACTCGACTTCGCTCAGCATCGCATTGGTCGATTCGAGGTTGCGCCGCACCTGGTCGAGCACGTCCATGTGCCGGTCGAGCCGGATGGCGTCGGCGGCGCGCATCGGGTCGTCGCTGGGGGCCGTGAAGCGCAGCCCGGTGGCCAGTTGGTTCTGCGTGCGGAACAGCGCAAGCTGGCTGGAGCGCACCGAACCGAGCAGGTTGAACGCCCGCAGGTTCTGGCTGATGCGTGCCACGTTGATCGGAGAAACGCCCATCGTCTCGCTGTCCCGTCGTGTTGCTAGAGCAATCCCATGATCTCGCTGGTCATATCGCTGACGACCGAGAGGTAACGGGTCGCCGCCTGGTACGCCTGCTGGTACTTGGTGAGGTTGATCGCCTCCTCGTCGATGCTCACGCCGCTGACCGCTTCGCGCTGGGCGTAGAGCCCGTCGTAGACGGCCGAAGCGGCTTCGTAATCCGAGTTGGCCGAGGCCGCCTCGACCGCCAGATCGCTGATGATCGCCTCGTGGTAGTCCTGGATGCTCCGCCCGCCGAGCAACGTACTGGTCGTGGTGCTGTCGGCCAGGCGCGCCATGCGGCCGGCGTTGTCGCCGTCGGCGCCGGCTCCCGAAAGCGATGCGGCGATGCGGCGCGGATCGTTCGCGACGTTCTCGTCGATGTCGATGCTCGCGGCGTCGGTTCCGGCGAAGAGCGAAGCAACGCCCAGCCCGGCCAGGACGCCCGAGCTGTCTTCGGTGAACCAGAACTCCTGTCCGTCGTCGGCGTCGATCCGCAGCCGGTTGTCCGCCGTCACCGACGCCGTCACGCCGGGCACGGCTTCGAGGTCGGCGGCGAGGCTGCGCAGGGTGGTGTCGTCGTTGTTCAGGCCGTCGAGGTCGATTTCGATCTGCCGCGTGGTGATCTGGCCGGTGCTCTTGTCGCGCACGTTGACAATCAGCGTGCCGTTGTTGACCGGGAAGGGCAGGTTCGCCGCGGTGCTGTTCAGGGCGGCGTCGGGATCTTCGACGGCGTAGTTGCTCGTCAGTGATTCGTAGCCGACCAGCCCGACGCCCGTGGAGTGGATCCGGTTGACCTCGTAGATCAGTCCGCGGGCGAGCGTATCGAGCCGGTCGAACTGATCCTTGAGGTAGTTGTCGCGGGCCTGGAGCAGCCCGAACAGCTTGCCGTCGTGGAGGATGACGTTGCCGTGATCGTCGGCGAACCGGACCGTAGCGACTTCGAGTCCGTCGCGCAGCTCGGTTTCGACGACCGGACCGCGCGAGCGGTCGAACTCGACCAGCGGATCGCTGCCGACGTACACGTTGATCGAACCGTTGTCCTGCTCGCGGACCTGGATGTCCATGAGCTCGCCCAGCTCGCGCACCAGTGCGTCGCGCCGGTCGCGCAAGGCGCTGGCGACGGTGATGCCGTCCGATTCCTGCTGGGCGATCTGGGGGTTGAGCTGAGCGATTTCGGCGGTGAGCTCGCCGGCGTGTTCGGCGACGGCCCGGGCCTGGTCGTTGAGTGCTTCGACCTGCTGGACGAGTCCGCCGCGCAGGCGGTGCAGCGAATCGACCAGGCCGCGTGCGTTGGAGAGAATCAGGTTGCGGGCGCCGCTGTCGGTCGGCGATGTTTCCAGGTTGGAGAACTGGGCGAAGAACTGGCTCAGTTGGGTGGAAACGTCCTGGTCGGTGAGTTCGTTGTAGAGCGTTTCGGTGCGGCTGAGGGTGTTGTAGACCACCTCGGCGCCGGACCTGGAGCCGAGGGCGTCGCGTAGCCGGCCTTCGAGCGCCGCGTCGAAATGGCGCCGCAATTGGGCGAGCCGCACACCGTTGCCGGGCCGCACGCCGCCGGGCATACGTCCGCCGACGATCGCGGCCAGTCGGCCGGTTTGCCGGGTGTACTCGGGGTTGCCGAGGTTGGCGATGTTCTGCCCGGTGATCGAGAGCGCGGCCTGGTATGCTGCCAGCGCGCTGCGACCGATTTGGAACGAGTCACCCAGAGACACGGTTTACCCCACAGCGTCGATCCACGATAGTTGTTCGCCTTGCGTCCGTTGTCCGTTCGGTCCGTACACGACCGCCTCCCGTCCGGACCGCGCGAGTTCATCGAATACGGCCCGGATGTGGTTATGCAGGCGGCGTGCCACAGTCGCCGCCAAGCGGTTTTTCTGTTGGAGTCGCGCCGCCAAATCACGCAAACCAGCGATTTTCGCCTGCAAACGCGGTCCGAGTGGCTCGGGCAGTTGCGCCGCGATCTGCGAAAGCCGGGGCGGATCGGCGGTGCGTGCCGGCAGTGCTTGCGCCAGGCGCGCAAGGATTGCCTGGCGGTCCCGTTCGAGGGTGAAGACCCGTTCGAGCACGGCGCATTCCGCGCCGGCCACCGCCTGTAGTCCCGCCGTGTCCGCTTGCCGAATCGCCGCCAACTTCTGGTCGGCCAGATCGGCCAGCTCGCGAAACGCCGCCAGCGTCGCATCCAGCACGCCGAACAGCTCGGCCACCCGCGGTGCCGACGGCATGCGTGCGGCGGCGGATGTCCGCGCCCGGCGCGCATCGGCCTGTTTCATCGCACCACTCACGCCCGCACCTCCATGTGTCCGCCCAGCGCGGCGTGAGCCTGCATGCGTTGCGCCCGCAGCTTGCGCTGTATCACCGCCCGCGAACCGTGCTCGAGCCGGTCGGCGATTTGTGACGTCAGACCGCGGTCGCGGCGCGCGACGGCGTCGGCGATCCGCAGGTCAAGTTGCTCGCCGAATACCTGCTCGCCGCGCCCGCCGGTGCCGAGCTCGCGCCCGAAAGGCAACTTGCGCATCTCGGCCAGCAGCGGGGCGAAGAAGAGCTGCGACGTAAGCTCCGCGGCGGCTTCGCGGACCTGGCGTGGGTCGTGTTCGTCCACGGGTCGGCCGAGCTTGCGCCAGGCGGCCAGGCTGACCCCGCCGTCCCACAGCGCGGCGGGGTTGGCAGCGGGAGGTGCGGAGGTGTCGATTGCGCGGATCGTGTTCACCAGACCTACTCCGTGTAGATCACCTGGGCGTGCAGCGTGCCGGTTGTGTGCAGTTGTTCGACGACTTCGACCATCTGCTCGGGTGTCAGTTGCAGGTTGCTGAGCGTCTTGAGGAACTCCTCGAACGGCACGTCACCGAGGTTGTCCTTGTTCTTGGCGTTCTTGTCCGAGGCGGTCCCCACCGCGAGCGTGCCCAGTCCCGGGAGCGTCACGACCGTGGGCGCGATCGTGACCGCGCCGGTGACGGTGATGCTATGCGCGGTGCGGTTGATGCAGACACGCGCGGGCTGGCGCGGGGTCATGAACACCTCGGTCTGGAGTACGCGGCTGATGAAGCCCGCCGGGTGGGGCTGCTCATAGGGGGGGATGCGGACGGCGACGTTCTTGGGGCCGATGGCCTCGGCGAAGACCGTCGCGACGACGCGCCGGGCGGCGGTGTTGCGGTTGAGGTAGTCCTTGGCCGCCGGGTTGCGCAGCTCGTGATTGATCGCGCGGGCCACGAGCTGGGCCCACGGGTAGCCCGCATGGCTGTCGTCGAGCACGAGCGTGATGTGGCCGTCGAGGATGAAGCTGTAAAAGAAATCGCGTTCGAGGGTACAGCCGGCGCGGATGATTCCGCGGGTGGGGGTGTTCTTGTCGGGCAGGTCGATTCGGCCGCCGGCGAGGGCCATGATCTGTTGGGTCGCCGGTTCGTTTTCGTCGAACATCGCGAACTGGAGCGGGGTGGTCAGCAGTTGCCCGCCGGCGAGACTCTTGGCCGCGAAGCTGGACACGACCACATCGAGCGTCTGTCCCTCGCGCGCCCCGTATTCCGGTACCGTGACTTCGACCGCGACGATGGCGACATTGTTGACGTTCTTGAGCTCGTCGGGTTTGAGCACGGGCTGATGAAAGCGCCGGTGCATGGCCATCAGGGCGCGCATGGTGTGCTGGTTCTTGCCGCCGTCGCCGGTGCCGTTGAGGCCGACCACCAGGCCGTAGCCCATCAGCTTGTTGGTACGTTGGCCCTGGAGCCGGGCGATGTCCTGCACCCGGACTTCCGCTGCGGCCGGCGAGACGCCCGCCACGATGGCCAGCCAGGCCATCAGCAGGGTCCGGCCGCGTCGTGTGATGATGTTGTCTCGATGGTCCTTCATCGGTGCCCTTCCTGGGTCGTCGCGCGGGGCGTACCTGCCCTCGCGATGGCTACAGCGGACGGATCACGTCCCACAGCTTGGCCAGCCACCCGCGGCGGGCCGCGTCACGCGCCGGTCCGGCGTGCTGGATGTCGATCGTCGCGTCGGCCAGTTGGGTGCTCAGGATCGTGTTTTGCGCGCTGACGTCCTCGGCCCGGCAGATGCCCGTAAGCGTGACCCGCTGGCGATCCTCGTCGATCTTGATTTCCTTGCGGGCCTGCAACACGAGGGTGCCGTTGGGCTTGACGTCGAGCACCACGGCGCTGATCCGCGTGACCAGCGAATCCTTCCGTTCGACCTTGCCCTTGCCCTTGTACTTGTCGTCGTAGGTCAGCGCGATGGCCGGATTGCCGGCGGGAAAGACCTGCGGGACGAGCTTGCTGTCTTCCGTCAGGCGGATCCACTTTTTCAGCTCGGCGGAGATGTCCCATTTCTTGTCGCGCTTCAGGTCGGTGTCGGACTTGGCCCGTTTCTCCTCACGCACGATCACGGTGACGATGTCGTGGACCTTGATCCGTCGCGGCTTGGGGGCCTCCACGGCGATCAGCGAGGCGTGCAGCAGGACCGCGTTCCGCGGCGGCTGGGGGTCGCTCGTGGCGAGCGGATGCACGGTCGCCGCCGGCAACAACGCTTCGCGCGCACCGCTTGCCGGCTGGGTGGTTGGAGCATGGTTCGGCCGGGGGGACGCCCGGTGGAACAGCGAGTTGCTCTGGGCCGCCGCCGTCGCGACCCATCCCGCCGCGACCAGCACGGCGAGGCATTTCGTCCGCACGTGTCGCGTTCCCGCGCGTGTTGTTGACGGCTGTGTGTGCATCAGAGGCTCCCTTCTTCCAAGCGCACGGTTCCGACGCCGGTTACGACGCCGCGCACCACGCGCCGGTTTCGGCGCGTCTCGCCGAGCCGCACGCGGATCGTGTCACCGAATCCGCCCGAGTCGAGCGCGTCGCCGGTGATGCGTACGCGGACCGCTTCGCCGCCGATGACCGTGACCGGCTGCGATCGTTTGACGAGATCGACGTCCTTCAAGTCGCTCTTGTGGACCATTACGCCGGCGGGGACGAAGTGGCGGACCTGCTGGCCGACGACTTCTTCGACGTGGTCGAGTCCGAGATCATCCGCGGAGGTGAACTCGCGTTGGGCGTATTCGAGACTGTCGCCGGTGATATACGTGCCCATGTTCAGCGGGCGGGCGGCCACGAGCACACGTTTGATCAGGCGTGCGCGCACCCCGATGCGGATCGTGCGTTGCGTGCGACCGTCGCGCCGAATGGTTACGCGATACTCGCGCAATCCGAGCGTCGCTCCGCGTCCGCCCCGTACCGTGAACTCCAAGGGCGGCGTGGTCAGCGCCAGGAACTCGGCGCCGGCGCGTTCGAACTCGACTTCCACCGTACCGCCCAGGTGGGCCAGCTCCCGCTCGACGCGCGTGCGGAGCACATCGGCGAGCGTTTGCCGGTCCATTTGCGCGCGGGGGCGCAACAGGGGTGCCGGTGTCGCCGAGGGCCGGCGCGGGTCTTTCGCGTTGGAGGTCGGCGCGGGGGCGGCCGGATGCCGAACGCGACACTGCGAGGCCCCGCACACCAGCACGCGGGCCATGTTCACGCCGAGCCGGGCGAGTTGCGCGTCGATTTGCTGATAGCCGATCGTGGTGACGCCGGTCGTGTCGGTCGCGACCGGCTTGTCGGCCAGTGCTTGCGCCAATTTCGGGTCGGCTTGGGAGAAATCCAGCACGTCCGCCAGGCGCACCACCTCGCCGCGCACCAGCGTTTCGGGCTTGATGCGCAGCCGCGAGACCCGCGGCTGGAGCAGGTCGCCGGCGACCGTTGCCGCGAGTGTCGCGGAAAGGAGGCCGAGTGTTGCGAGCCATCGCGTACTACCGTTCATGTGCTGATCTCCCTGCGGTTCCGTTCACGCGCGCTACCGCCTGAGGTTGGCCACGACCTGGAGGGCCTGGTCGGCGGACTGGATGGATTGCGAGTTCATCTGGAACACGCGCTGGGTCTTGATGAGCTCGACGAGCTCGGTCACGGCTTCGGTGGTGCTCAGTTCGAGGTGCCCGGGGATGATGCTGCCGAGCCCATCCTGGCCGGGCTGCCCCTCGACCGGCGGGCCCGAGGCGTCGCTCTCCAGGTAGACGTTCGAGCCGTACTGAATCAGCCCGCTGGGGTTGGGAAAGCGGGCGAGCTGAATCTGTCCGAAGACTTGCTGCTGTCCGTTTTCATCGAGGCCGACGACCTCGCCGTTACTGCCGATCGAGACGTCCGAGGTGGGGATGTTCTCGGGGATCGTCGGCGTGTCCTTGAGGCGATAGCCCATGCTGTTGCCGAGCACGAGTTCGCCGTCGGCGTTGCGGATGAAATTGCCCGCGCGGGTGTACGCTGTTCGCCCGTCGGGCAGCTCGACCTGGAAGAACCCGTCGCCCTGGATCATCGCGTCGAGGTTCGTCCCTTGCATCGCCGAGCCTTGTTTGAAGTTGATCTGCGTATTGCTCACGAGCACGCCCAGACCGATCTGCGTGCCCAGCGGCGAGGATGTTTCGCTCGACGTCTGGACGCCGGGTTGCGTGCGGATCTGGTACAGCAGATCCTGGAAATTCACCCGCGACGACTTGTAGCCCACCGTTTCCGCGTTCGCGATGTTGTTCGCGATGACGTCGATCTTGGTCGAGAGGGCCTGCATCCCCGTCGCCGCGGTGTGAAGCGCCGTAATCGCCATATCCGGTCGTCCTCCTGTAACACCGGTTTGCGGCCGGTGGTCGATTCGTCGCGACACCGGCTTGTTGCCGGCGTTGCTCCGGGCAGCGCGGGCCGGACCAGCCCGAAGGCTCGATGCCCGTGCCGCGTGTCACGCTTGTTGTTCCGCTTCCGGCGGTTTCGCCGCTACGCGCTGGCCACCATGTTGATCAGGCGGCCGGCGGATTGGTCCTGCAACGTCACCATCTGGGCGTTGAACTGAAACGCCCGGGACGCCTCGATCATGTTCACCAGCTCGCGGACCGGCTCGACGCCCGAGTTTTCGACGAAACCCGCCATCACTTTCGCCGGCGCGCGTGTCGGTTTCGCGTCTTGTGCCAGGAAGCGCCCCGCGCCGACCTTGCGCAGCCGGTCGTAATCCTGCACGTCGACCACCCCCAACCACGACACGGGGTGTCCGCCCTGCAAGATGCGGCCGTCTTCGTCGATGGTGACCTGGCCGCCGCGCGGGTTGAGCACGATCGGCTGGCCCGCGCGGCCGAGCACCTGCGCTCCGTCCGTGGCGGAGACCAGGCGCCCCTCGGGTGTCATCACCATGCGGCCGTCGCGGGTGAGGTATTCTTTTCCGCCGGCCCGCACGCGCAGAAACCCCGGTCCCGCGAGGGCCACGTCCAGCGGCCGCTCGGTCCGGATCATCGCCCCTTCCGCGAAATCGGTTGCCGTGCGGGCCAGCCACGTGCCGCCGGTCAGCGTGCGGAGCAGGTCGTTGCTCTCGCCCCGCCGCCGCCCGGCCCGAGCGGCCGGGATTCGTTCGGCGAACGTGGCTACGTCGCGTTTGAACCCGACCGTTTCCGCGTTGGCGAGGTTGTTCGCCAGCACGTTCTGCCGGTATTCGTTGACCATCATGCCGGCGGCAGACTGGTAGAGCCCGTAGATCATGCGTCACCTTCGGTCGTCCGGGCTGGATGAGGCGTAACACCAGTGGCGGCATGAACCTGCCGGGCGCGGGTGGTTCGCCGCCGCGCCTCATCCAGGACGAGTCGTCCCAACGCGGCCCAGTCCCCTTGCCCGGTGGGCAGCCGATCGCTGCCTTGTTGGGGGCTGCCGCAGCGGGCCGTCATGGTCGCGAGGTGTTCGCCGTCGCTGGTGCGTGTGTTCCGCGTCATGCCGTTCCCACCTGTGGAGGCATCCTTGCCGAGCGAGCACGGCGAGCGGCCGACCAGCCGGCACGGGTGCTCGCGTGTTCGTCCATGCCGGCGGGGCAGTTGGTGTGCCAGGACGGTTCGTCAGGCCGGCAACGTTCGTACGGCGGGAACCTAACTGGCCAGGGGTACGCAAGTTAGACATAGCGGACGAGCGGCGGCGCTCGCGTGATCGCCTTCCGCGGCGACCCGTATACGCGGCATTGCTTGCGCTTGGCGTGCAAGACCTGCCGGCTGTTCGCCTCTGGCGGCGAAGAGGGGGGCTGTGTCCGGCACCTGCGGGGCAGTGGTGCACGCCGAGGGGTTGCCGGGTGTGGCAACGGGGGTTCGCGGGTGAAGCGGCCTTGTGCGTTATCTCCGGTTGGCAGCGCGGTTTATCCTGCTATGCGACAAGAACCGATAGAACCCGCGGAAGCGCGACTTGCGGGTTGACTTCCGCGGGGGCGCGGATACATTGAGCATTGAGGGGTGCAGGCGGCCAGGAAGGTCGTCGCCTCTCTGCGAGACGGGACGATGACGGTGATTCAAACAACCTAGCCACCGGGGAAGCGGCGTGCGGAAACGTCGCGCTCGGGTGGCATCGTCCTGGAGCCTGAACCACTGAGGGTTATTGCCCCGTATGCGTTCACATCCCGAGTCGGCAATCGGCACGTCGCGCCCATGAGAAAGAGTTTCCCATGGTAAAAGTCCGCTTGCCCGACGGAACTGTCCTTGAGCATCCTGACGGGGTTACCGCGGCGCAGATCGTCGAAGCGATCAGCCCCAACCTCGCCCGCGCAGCGCTGGCGGCGAAAGTCAACGGTCGGATTGTCGATTTGGCGACACGTTTCGCGAACGAGGAAATCGACTTCCGCGTGCTCACGTTCAAGGATGACGAAGGGCTCTACGTCGCCCGTCACAGTTGCGCGCACGTGATGGCCGAAGCCATCTGCGACTTGTGGCCGGGGACGAAGCTGGTTTACGGGCCGCCGGTGGAAAACGGTTTCTACTATGACATCGACCTCGACCACCCGCTGACGCCCGAAGATTTCGAGCGCATCGAAGCGCGGATGAAGGAGATCGTCAAGGAAGACCGCCCGTTCACGCGGTACGAGCTGCCGCGGGACGAGGCCATGCGCAAGCTCGAAGCCGAGGGCAACGAGTACAAGCTGGACAACGCCCGCCGGGCCGACGGGGAGACCTTGAGTTTCTACGTCACCGGGGCGGAGCCGGGTCCGCGCTGTTTCGAGGATCTCTGCCGCGGTCCGCACGTGCCGAGCACGTCGAAGATCGGCGCTTTCAAGATCATGCAGGTTGCCGGCGCGTATCACCACGGCGACGCTTCGAAGAAGATGCTCCAGCGTGTCTACGGCACGACGTGGCCGAGCAAGAAGGAGCTGCGCCAGCACTTGCAGTTCCTCGAGGAGGCCCGGAAGCGCGACCATCGCCGGATCGGGCAGGAGCTCGGGTTGTTCACGGTGGATCCGCTCGTGGGGACGGGGCTCGTGCTCTGGAAGCCGCGTGGCGCCGTCATCCGCCGGGCGCTCGAACAGGCCATTCTGGAAGAGCTGTTGCGGCGAGGCTACCAGCCCGTTTACACGCCGCACATCGGCAAGCTCGATCTGTACCGCACCAGCGGACATTTTCCGTATTACAAGGAAGCGCAGTATCCGCCATTGTTCGACTCGGACCGCGCCCGCGAGCTGAACACGCTGTGGGAAATGGCGGCGGCGGCCGGGGGTGGTCCCGCCGGTGAGCAGGAGCGGGCGTTGTGGGAAAAGCTGGCATCGACGTACCCAGAGTTGGGCAAAGCCGGGTACCCGCTCGACGCGCCGGCGGAAGATCGGCTCACGCGGATTCGCGCGTGGCTGGCCCAGGACGACGGTTACCTGCTCAAGCCGATGAACTGCCCCCACCACGTGCGCATCTTCGCCTCCGAGCCGCGCAGCTACCGCGATTTGCCCGTGCGTTTGGCCGAATTCGGCACGGTCTATCGCTACGAGCAGTCCGGCGAGGTCAGCGGCATGACGCGCGTCCGCGGATTCACGCAGGACGACGCCCACGTTTTCTGCACCAACGAACAGTTGCCCGAGGAGCTGGCCGACTGCATCGACCTGTCGCGGTTCGCGCTGGGCATGATCGGGCTCAACGACTACCGCGTGCGCATCGGCCTGCGCGACCCCGACAGCGACAAGTACATCGGTGTCGCGGAGAACTGGGATCTGGCTGAAAACGCCCTGCGCGCCGCCGTTCGCGCCGCGGACATGACGTACTCCGAAGAAGAAGGAGAGGCGGCGTTCTACGGCCCGAAGGTCGATTTCATCGTCAAGGACGCGATTGGCCGCGAGTGGCAACTCGGCACCGTCCAGGTGGACTACAACCTGCCCGAGCGGTTCGGGCTCGAATATGTGGGGGCCGACAACCAGACCCACCGTCCGGTGATGGTCCACCGCGCGCTGTTCGGCAGCCTCGAACGCTTCGTGGGCATCCTGATCGAACACTTCGCGGGCGCCTTCCCGCTGTGGCTGGCGCCGATCCAGGCGACGGTATGCTCGGTCAGCGAAAAATCCGCCGACTACGCGCGGGAAGTCTTCGATCTTTGCCGCAAGGCGAACCTGCGCGTCGAGCTCGACAATTCCGGCGAACGGATTGGGGCCAAGATTCGCAAGGCCACGCTGATGAAGGTTCCCTATATCCTCGTGATCGGGGAGCAGGAAGCACAGCATCGCACCGTCAACGTTCGTACACGCGAGGGCAAGCAACTGGGGAGTTGCACGATGCCCGAATTCCTGGCCGCGTGTGCGCAGGAAATCGTCACCCGGGGTGCCGCGGCGCCCGGCGAAGAGGGTCAGGCTTCGCCCGCTTGACGAACGGAGTGTATGGCTAAGGGCAAGGCACACTACCACCGCACGAACGAGCAGATTCGTCTGCCACAAGTTCGGCTGATCGACGAGAACAACGAACAATTGGGGATCGTCGATACGAGCGAGGCGCTCGCGCGGGCCCGCCGGGTCGGCCTGGACCTCGTCGAGGTCGCGCCCAAGGAACGCCCGCCGGTCTGCCGCATCATGGACTACGGCAAGTTCAAGTACGAACAGAAGAAGCGGAGCAAGAAGAGCAGCGAGCAGCTCCTCAAAGAAGTTCGTATGCGGCCCAAGACCGACGACAACGACCGCGCCATCAAGCTCAATCGCGCGCTCAAGTTCCTCGCCAAGGGCGCCAAAGTTCAGTTGACGATGCAGTTTCGCGGCCGCGAACGCGCGCGGCGGGAAGTGGGCGTCGTCATCTTTCGGCAGATCATCGAAGAACTCGGCGATCTGGTCAAAGTCGAGCGGCCGCCGAGCATGGACGGCCGCCATATGATTACCATCCTCGCACCCAACAAACGCGCATTCGAGAAGCTCGAGAAGGAAGGGTTCCGGCCGACGCTCGAAGACGTGCACACACGCAACCGGCAGTTGGCCGCCGCCGAAGAAGCCGCGCGCCAGGCCACCGGCTCTGCGACCCCGGGAGCGGCGCCGACACCCGCGCCCCCCCCAGCGCCGACGGCGCCTTCGGCCGCGACTCCGAAACCGGCCTCGCAACCCGTCGTGAACCCCGCCGGGGAAGACGCCTGATCCGCACGCGGGGCGCTCCTGTGCCGCGCTGCCGCGGCGGGCAGCGCGTGTGGCGTGACGACCGTGCCGGCTCTCGGCAAGGTTGGGGGCGACCGGATCACTTGCGGCGGTTTGGGGCGGGCCGCTTGCCTCGGTCGGGGGCCAGCGCCTCTGACTGGCCGGTGCTGGGACGTTCGGTTCGCGGCGCGTGAGCCTCGATGAGCGCGCCGGTCCGTATGACGATCTCCTGCGTCGTGCGCCGCGATCGGCTGATGCGACGCGCACGCTCGTGGCGAGCCGGTCCTTTCCCGGAGCAAACATGACTCCCAGCGAACTTCCCCCGATCGGATTCATCGGCCTCGGCATCATGGGATCGCCGATGGCCGGTCATCTGTTGCGTGCCGGCTACCCGCTCTACGTACATTCGCGGACACGCTCGAAGGCGGACCCGCTCGTCGCCGCCGGTGCGACCTGGTGCGACGATCCGGCGGAGGTGGGCCGCCATTGCGACCTGTTGTTGACGATCGTGACCGACACCCCGGATGTCGAGGATGTGCTCGTCGGGTCGCGCGGTGCGGTTCACACGCTGGCGCGCGGCGCATGCGTGGTGGACATGACGACCATCAGCCCGGAGGTCGCCCGGCGACTGGCGAACGCGCTGGCGGAAAAGGGCATCACGCTGCTCGATGCGCCGGTCACTGGCGGCGACGTGGGGGCCCGCGAGGCCACGCTGACGATCATGGTCGGCGGGCCGGCGGATGCGTTTGCGCGCGTCCGTCCGGTCCTGGCCCACATGGGACGCAACATCGTGCATGTCGGACCCGCGGGCAGCGGGCAGACGCTCAAGGCCTGCAATCAGATTCTGTGTGCCGTGAATATGATCGGCGTATGCGAAGCGTTGCTGCTGGCGCAACGCAGCGGGCTCGATCTCGAAAGGGCGATTACCACGCTCGCCGGCGGGGCGGGCGGCTCGTGGGCTTGGGCAAACCTGGGGCCGAAAATCGTTTCGGGCGATCTCGACCCCGCGTTCATGATCCGCCTGATTCAGAAGGATCTGCGTATCGTGCAGGACACGGCGCGGCGGGCCGGCGTCCCGCTGCCCGGTACCGCGCTCGCCCAACAGCTCTTCCGGGCTGTCGAGACGCTTCCCGGCGGCGAAGATCGCGGTACCCAGGCGATGATCCTGGCCTATCGGCGGCTGGCGGGCGAAGATGGGTCGACGGGACACGCCGGCGCCTGATACGCTCGGGTTCCACGCGAGGCCCGCACGGGAGGCAACGATGGCCGTGGCGTATTTCGATTGTTTTTGCGGGGCCGCCGGGGACATGATCCTCGGGGCGCTGCTCGATGCGGGTTGTCCGGTTGACTCGCTGCGTGATCTCGTCGCGCGGCTTGCTCTGCCAGGCGTGAGCGTCGCGGCCGAAACCACGCAACGGCATGGGCTCGCCGCGACGCAGGCGCGCGTCGTCGTCGAACCCGGTTCCCAGACCGCCCATCGTCATCTTCCCGACATCGAACGGATCATCACGCAGGCTCGGCTCAGCCCGCGCGTCACCGAACGCGCGCTCGCCGTGTTTCGCCGGCTTGCCGAAGCCGAAGCGCGCGTGCACGGCACGCCGGTCGATCACGTGCATTTTCACGAGGTGGGCGCGGCCGACGCGATCGTGGATATCGTCGGTGCGTGCGTGGCACTCGAGGTGCTTGATATCGAGCGGGTCGAATGCTCACCCATCCCGGCCGGTGCCGGAACCGTTACCTGCGAGCACGGCGTGATGCCCGTGCCGGCGCCGGCGACCGCGCAACTCTTGCGCGGCGTTGCGATCGCCGACTGCCCCGAGCCGGGCGAACTGACCACGCCGACGGGTGCGGCGATTCTCACCACCCTCGCCGAGCGTTTCGGCCCGCCGCCCGCGATGACCCTCGCCGCGGTGGGAGTGGGCGCCGGCTCGCGCCAGGGCCGGACCCGCCCGAACATTCTCCGCGTCCTGATCGGTGCGCAAGACACGCCGGCGGACGGTCAGTCGCAGGACACCGTTACGTTGCTCGAAACCCAGGTGGACGACGCGACGGGGCAAGTGCTCGGTCATGCTGCGGAGACGCTGTTGGCCGCAGGTGCGCTCGATGTGTTCATCGTGCCGATAATCATGAAGAAGGGCCGGCCGGGGCAGTTGGTGACGGTCGTGTGTCGGCCCGGCGATGCGGATGCGCTCGCGGATCGGCTCTTCGCGGAAACCGGCACGCTGGGCGTCCGGCTCAGCACCGTCGCTCGGCTGAAGCTGGCTCGCGAGTCCCAACCGGTCGAGACGCCTTTCGGGACCGTGCGTGTCAAGATCGGGCGGCGGGGCGAACGGGTCGTGCGCGCCTGGCCGGAATACGAGGACTGTGCGGCGGCGGCGCGCAAGGCCGGCGTGGCGCTCCACGAGGTGCAGCAGGAAGCCCTGCGCAATTGGCGGCAAACGACGGATGATCCTGAGCATTCCCACGGTCAGCGGTAACAGCATGTGGCCGGTCCTGCTCGTGCTGGGCGGGACGGCGGTCATGATGATGTTGCTGCGACGCCGTGGGTCGCGGGCACGCCTCAGCGGGCGGGAGATGATCGACGAGCAGAAGGAACGGTTCTTGCGCCGGCGTGATTCGCACCGCGCCGCCGACGACCTGCTCGTTCAGCTCGAAGAACTGGCCCGGCGCATCGGGGCGGATGTAGACACGCGCTACGCAAAACTCGAAGCCGTGATCCGCGATGCGGACGAGCGCATCGCGCGGCTGGAGCGGCTCGCGGAGCGGCTGGGGATCGCGCTCGAAACGGACACGCCGACCGCACGAGGAGGCCGGACGCCTGCTTCGGCTGGTGGCCGACCCTCTTCCGCTGGCCGGCCTTCGGCTGACCGGGCCACCCGTGAGACAGCCGGAGAAGCTGCGTCCGACTCGCCGGCTTCTGCCGCACCGATGAATGATGATCCGCGGTTCCGTGCGATTTACGAGCTGGTCGATGCCGGCGCGACGCCCATCGCGGCAGCGGAGAAGCTCGGCTTGCCTCTGGGGGAGGTCGAGCTGATCCTGGATTTGCGGCGGATGGGCTGAGGCGGAGGCGTGGCCAGGGCACGATATATCGGTCGTTGGGGGCGGGCTTGAGCGGCTGAGTTGGACCGGCTATCGTGAGCGGTCGGAGGCTTCCGACCCTCCGCCCCGCGGCGCCTGCTTGCATGTTGGAAGTGCCGGCGCGCCGCATCAATCACCCGTTTCCACAATATACAGATTGTGAGGACGACATGAGCAAGTCGGTTCGTAAAGTCATCATCATGGGGGCCGCCGGCCGAGATTTCCACGACTTCAACGTCTATTGGCGGGACAATCCCAACTACGAGGTGGTCTGCTTCACCGCCACCCAGATTCCCGACATCGACGGCCGGACGTATCCGCCGGAGCTTTCCGGCCCGCGCTATCGCGAGGGTATCCCGATCTTCGCCGAGGAGCAGTTGCCCGAGCTGATCGCCAAGCACGATGTCGATTTGTGCACGCTGGCATACTCCGACCTCCCGCACGAAACCGTGATGCACAAGGCCTCGCTGGTGATGGCCTGCGGCGCCAATTTCCAGTTGCTCGGCCACCACGCGACGATGCTCAAGAGCAATCGGCCCGTCATCGCCATCACGGCGGTCCGCACCGGCTGCGGCAAGAGCCAGACCTCGCGCGCCGTCGTGAAGATCCTGCGCGACATGGGCAAGAAGGTCGCCGCGATTCGCCACCCGATGCCCTACGGCGACTTGCGCAAGCAGGTCTGCCAGCGTTTCGCCGAGCTGGCCGACCTGGACCGCTACGAATGCACGATCGAGGAGCGCGAAGAGTACGAGCCGCATATTGTCGCCGGCAACGTGATCTACGCCGGCGTCGATTACGGCAAAATCCTCGCCGAGGCGGAGAAGGAAGCCGAGATCATCCTGTGGGACGGCGGGAACAACGACATGCCGTTCTACAAGCCCGACCTGTACATCACCGTGGTCGATCCGCACCGCGCCGGGCATGAAATCCGTTACTACCCGGGCGAGACCAACCTGCGCATGGCGGATGTCGTCATCGTCAACAAGATGGACACCGCCCCGGCCGAGGGCATCGAAACCGTCTTGCGGAACGTCGCCGCCGTGAACCCCCGCGCTACCGTGATCGAGTGCAACTCGCCGCTGACGATCGACAACGCCGAGTCGATCCGTGGCAAGCGCGTGCTCTGCATCGAGGACGGCCCCACGGTCACACACGGCGAAATGCCCTACGGCGCCGCGTACGTCGCCGCCAGGAACCACGGCGCCGCGGAGCTGGTCGATGCGCGGCCGTTCGCGGTCGGTTCGATCAAGGCCACGTTCGAGAAGTACCCGCACTGCAAGGACGTGTTGCCGGCGATGGGGTACGGCGAAGTGCAGATGCGTGAGCTCGAGCAGACAATCAACGCGACCGACTGCGACCTGGTGCTGATCGGCACGCCGATCGACCTGGGGCGGATGCTCAAGATCAACAAGCCGGCGGTGCGCGTACGCTACGAGCTGGAAGAACGCCAGCCCGGGCAGCTTGCGGCGGCGATCCGCAAGGTTGCCGGCTGACGGTCCGGTTCCGACCACGTTGCTGCGCGGTCGGCCCGTCCCTCCTGACTGCGACGACGCAACCGTAACAACACCACCGGCCGCTGAGAGGCAGGTCTCCCGGCGGCCGGTGGTGTTCCATGTCCGCGGCAGGTTGGGCGCAAGGCCGTGACATGAACGGCTGGCGCCCCGGGAGCTTGACCCTTCGAGTCCCACGCGAACAGCGAAGGCGGAGGTCCACGCAGGCGGTCGCAACGCAAGGTGTGAAGGTATAGTAGATGTAACATATTGCAAACAAGGCAGTTGTGTAGCATTGCCGACCTGCTTACAATAGGTAAGAGGAGGATTTCTCCAGAGTCACCGGGGTACGCCAGCATGATGTGTGGTGGCGAATAGGGGGATTCGGGTGTGCAGATGATGCGCGGCGGTTGATCGTTCGCGCAGCCGAAGGTTCGTGGAGGGTGGCGCCGTCCATGTTGGTCGATTCGGCCGATCGGGGGAGCATCGGCCGAGCGCTCCGACCGTAATGGAGTGCGCACCGGAAGCGTCGTGGACGGGTACTTGGCAGACGATGGGCGGGAACCAGGCCAAGCATCGTGCGAGCCAACCGGCGCGGCGGGGATGCTGCGGGGAGGCTCTCGGTAAGGCTTCGGCCGGA
>JALSRY010000172.1 GCA_026984555.1 Phycisphaerae bacterium | reverse complement strand
GTCGAGCAGCTGGTAAGTCTCAAATTCTTTGAGATAGGTTTTCTCGGAATAAATGACGCGGTCAGGACGGTGGCCAAGGCGGCAAGTGAATGTCGGTGGCCGGGGCGCGGCGGCGATTCGGCGTTGAAAAGCCGGTGGCCAATAGAAGCAGGGCCGCCGGTGGAAGAGAAAGGGCATCCGTGCCCCATGGATGGCGGGGGGGCCGCGTCTGGCGGCCCTCCGCGTCTGATGCCGGCCGCGGGGGGCTCAGCGAACCTCAGAACGATTCATGGCCGGAACGCCCCGAGCGGTTCAGACGCCGCGCGATGCGCGGCCAATCGTCCTCGAGGAAGTACACCGCCTCCACGAAGTCGAGGTCTCGAATCCGCATCACCAAGTCGATCGGATTGAAGTTCTCTTCGCAGCGGAAACAGCGGCCGAGATTCGTCGATGGATTGACTGCGGTCAACGATTCCTGGCACCGGGGACAGACGAAACAGAAACGCCCTTCACGCTCCTTGCACGGCCAGTCCAAGCCCCGCAAGAGACGCTCCACCGGAATCTCGTTTCTCAAGCGAAACAACTGACGGCGCGTAAAATATTTGGTCATCGATGCCAACCTCCTTTCTCGGATTGTCTTCCGACAAGGCCTCTTTACCGTCATGCCAACTGGAACTCGCGAACCGTTTCACTGACGATCGACTCGCCGACTCGATCCACGTCCTTCGCCATCGCCTGGATGAGCGACGCCGTGGCCAGGTTGTTGATCATCCGAATCATGCCGCCGGCATACTCGTGTATCATCCGCTTGGCCTCGGCATCGAACAGCCGGCAAGACGCTCCGGCATACTTGAGCTGGAAGTCGATATAGGAAGCCGTTTCTTCGGCGCGCAGCGAGCGTAGCCGATGGCGCACCCGCATCCGACTCAACAGCGCGGCATGCTGCGATTGACGCAACGTCTGCCGAAGCGGTTCCTGTCCGACCAGCAGCAGCTTCAGTGGCGGTGTCTCGACCGCCGAACTGACCAGCAGCCGCAAGTCGGTCAACGCGTCGTGGTCCAACAGGTGCGCCTCGTCGACCACGATCACCATCGTCCCTTCCGTGCGAACCGCTCGATCGAGAATCTGCTGGAACAGCCGTCCCTTTCCCAAACGCGGCGGTTCGTCCAGTCGGCTCACCAGCAGCTTGAGCAGCCCGGCCGACGGCAAGTGCGTCAGGTGGACGTAGATCACCTCCCAGCCCGGTCCCTCCAGCTCTTTCAAGAACGCCTGGACCAGGGCCGATTTCCCCACGCCGCTCGGGCCCGACAAGAGTCCGACCGTGGCGTCCCGGGCCAAATACCGCAGGCGGGCCAAACCCTCGTCGATCCGCCGGTCCCGCCAGAAAGCGTCCGGCACGGCCCGCTCGGCAAACGGTTGTGCCTTCATCTTGAAATGATTCAAAAACATGGTTACTCGCTCCTTTCTTCTTCCAGGAACAACTGCAACTGAAACAACACGTCAGTGATCGTGGGCGCGGCCGCCGCCGCGACCGCCCGATCGACCAGCACGGCCGTCAACCGCGAGTGCCGCAGGTAGAACCGGTGCAACGTTTCGAGTTCGTTCGCCGAGAATGCCGACACGCCACCCGACTTTCCCAGCCGGGAAGCCAGACGCCGCGCAAAGTCCGGAAAGGGCCAGCGCCGGTCGGCATGGCTCATGGCAGCGAGATAGTCGAGCCCCTGCGCCTGACGCTCGAGCTGGTCTCGATGCTGCTCGATCAGCAGCTCGAGATAGTTGAACTTGGGAGTCCCTGTTTTGGCCGCGGCGGGCTGCTGATCCGGATCGACCGGTCGGTTGTGGCACACTCCTTTGCCCAAATAGGCACCGGTCTTGGGATCGTAGAGCAGAACGACTTCGAGCGGAGTCACGAACGGGTCGTAGCGAACCTCGATCCGATCTCCGCGCAACTTGGCATCGACCCGGTAAAACTTGCCTTGCAGTTGCACGTCGCAGTAGGTTCGGTGGACCGTGCGCAGCGCGCGCTGATGGAAGTACGTGACGACCGACTCCATATCGACCCTTCGTGGCGGCAACCGATCCCGCTCGTAGCGCTGCTTGGGCGTTTCCCGAATCTCCGAGTGGTTGGTCTGGTGATAGCCGACGGCCAGCCATGCGGAGAACGCCTGGTTGAGTTTTTCGAGGGTGAGGATCGAATGGGCCCGCACCTCGGCTTCGAACTGGGACTGTGCCGTGCGGAAAAAACTCTCGATCAGGCCGCCCCCGGCCGGATCACGCACTTTGCGGTACCGCAGCCGGGTCTGCACGGCCAGGCAGGCCAGCCTCAAAGCCCGACCGTGGTAGACCTTGGCGTTGTCGACATAGAGTTCCCGGCTGCTGCCATGTTCCGACCAGGCGCGCAGCAGCGTATCGATCAGCACATCGGTGTTCTCGCGCAGGTAATACCGGGCCGCCACGATGTACCGGCTGTGGCAGTCGATGAAGGCGGAAAGATAGGTCTTGACCACGCGATCGCCCAGCATGACGCGCGGGCCGTCTTCGAAGTCTCCCACCCACAGCGCATTGCTGCGGTCGCGCGTCCAGCGTCCGCGGATCGGCTTCGACACATCTTCCAGCTTGAGTCGCGTGGCGCCGGCCTGCCGCAGGTGGCGATACAGGGTCGACTTGGGAATCCGCTGGTGGTGCTCGACCTGGAGGATCTGGTTGATCACGATCCAGCTCCGCCGGCACTGGTCCTTCTTCAGCTCGACGGCGCGCGCGACGAGGCGGCCGCGTCCTTGGCGGACGGTTCCCCGGTCCTTGCGCGCCTTGCGCCGCAGCGCCTCGGGACCTCCGGTGCGGAGTTTTTTCCATTTCCGCCACAGCGTGCTCAGGCTCGGTTTTCTGCGCGTGCCGTCGGGGAACAAGTGTTCTTGGCGGGCCAATTGCCGCAGGAAGCGCGCGGTCTGCTTGGGATCGACCTCTCCGAAGTAGAGAGGCGACAGCAGCGAGGCCCAAAAGACGATCCAGGATTCGTCCGAAACGCGTTTAGCCATGTTGGTCTCCTTGGCATGGGGATGAAGTGCCCATGCAGGAGACGATACCTCAGCGCCAACTCAAAACCGTTGCCAAGTTGGGGATGTTGGCCGGTGGAGACGCGTCGGCGAACGTTTCGAGAAACGCGCGCGCGACCACGAGCCACTTCAACGCCTCTTGGAGGACTTGTTTCCTCTGGAGGGACCGGTACCGCGCGGGTGAAACCAGCCATGCTTGGCGGTGAAACGACGCCGCCGGACGACGCTGGCGCACCAGGTGTGTCATCTGGGCGGCCGTCTCGGTCATGCCACCGAGCATGGCGGCCCAGCGCCAGACCGTACTGGGGACCAGGGCAGCGCCGCGTTCGGCCAAGGGCGACGATGGGGAGAACTCGTCGTCGTAGACGATCCGACGACCATCATCCAGGCAGACATGGTCGTAGGATGCCTTGTCTTGGTTCAGGTAAGCGGCAACGAATTGTCGGATCGTATCGAGTGAATAGCGGCGGTGCGGCGCCGCGAATGGAAGGGGGGATAATCGGTAAAGACCTTGCCGCATGCCTTGCATTTCCAGCGGCAGATCCAGGAGGAGATTTGCCGCACGAGGCCGTCAACCACCACGCGAAAAGTGCGGCGGCGGCAGTCATGGCGGCGGAATCCCCGTCCGTTTTGACCGCAATGGGGACAGGCCTGGGCGTAGGGCGCACGCTGCCCGGACTCGATTTTTCGGGTATGGTCCTTGACTTGTTCTTCAATAGAGGTCAACTTGGACATATACTTTGAAGTGGCAGGCGGGCACATCGCGGTTGCAGTCGCGGCCCGCCTGTTCTTATGCGCTCGCCCGGGGAAGTGAATCACCAGTGTCGCCGACCTGCGCACGCGCGCAGGTGGGGGCGGGGTCTTGAAGATGCACCAAGCGGGGCGGGGTTTCAAGAGGGGCTGCCCCGGCGGCGGGGCAATTGGGCGGCCAGAGCGGCCGGATATGCGTGTCAGGTAAACTGAGACTCCCGGGCCTGACCAGCCTCAAAGAATTTGAGACTTACCAATCAGGAC
>JALSRY010000171.1 GCA_026984555.1 Phycisphaerae bacterium | reverse complement strand
CCGTCTTCCCGACCAGCCGGACCGGGTGTACTGGCGGGGTTGCGTGAAGCCGCACGACGGTTTTCTGGGCGAGGTGCCGGCGGAGCTGCTGGGGGAGCCGACGATTCCGCCGGGGCATCCCGAGGCGTTTCACGACGCGTTTGCGCGGCTGCACCGGTGTTTCGAGGAAGACGTGCGGGCGTATCTCGACGGGCGGGCGTTCGAGTGTGACGGGAGCCGCTACGCGAACGTGGAGGACGGTCGGATCGGGATCGCGTTCGTGGAAGCGGCGGTGCGGAGCCACGCAGCGGGTGGGGCATGGGTGGAGTTGCAGGGTTGCGGCGGCGGTGAGAAAAAAGGCGATGCCGGCCGAAGGTAGCCGACATCGCCTGATTGGGGTTTCGCAATTCCGGTGTTTTTCGGTAACGGCGAGCCGTTACGGTACGAGCACGATCAAGCTGAAGGTCGCGTCGGTGAAGAAGTTGAGCGGCGCGGTTCGGATCATGACTTCGAGCTCGACCTCATCGGCGTCGTTGTCGATGTTGACGACTTCCCAGAAGCCGAAAGCCTGTGCGGTGGAGCCGCCGGAGCCGGGAGGTCCGCCGTCGGTGTGGATGGCCTGGACGCTGACGAGCGTGACGATCTGCTCGGGGACGTAGTCGGTGGAGCTGTCGGGGAGTTTGACCACGACGCGGTAGCGGCCGCGGGTGGGCGGGGCTCCCGGTGGATTGGCGGGGCGATAGACGCGGAGGATTCCGGTGGCTGCGCCGGCAGCGGGCACCCAGTCGGGTCCACCGGGATCGTTGGGATCGGGGATATCGGCGCCGGGGATGACCGCACGGGCGACGACGCCGGTGAGGTCCTGTCCGGGCGCGCCCTGGCAGTCGAGGGCGTCCCAGACGCCGTCGCCGTTGGTATCTTCGTTGGGGTCGTTGATGCCGTTGCCGTTGAGGTCCCAGCAGTTGACGCCGTCGGCGCCATCGGCACCGTCGGCGCCGTCCTGTCCGGGGGCGCCATTCTGGCCGTCGGCGCCGTCCTGTCCGGGGGCGCCTTGGCAGTCGAGGGCGTTGAATTCGCCGTCGCCGTTGGTGTCCTCTTCGGGGTCGTTGACGCCGTTGCCGTTGAGGTCCCAGCAGTTGATGCCGTCGGCGCCGTCAGCCCCGGGTGCTCCGGGAGCGCCCTGGGTGGACTGGCCGTCCTGTCCCGCGGGGCCCTGGCAGTCGAGGGCGTTGAATTCGCCGTCGCCGTTGGTGTCCTCTTCGGGGTCGTTGACGCCGTTACCGTTGAGGTCCCAGCAGTTGATGCCGGCCTCGCCGGGGGCGCCGGGTTCGCCTTTCTGTCCCTGGTTTTGCTGGTTGTTTTCGTCGATGAGTTGTTGCGTGGTGGCGACGGACGCGCTGTACCACATCGCGTCCATGAGGCCCGAGACGGCAACGTCTTTGCAGTCGAGCCGGACGTCCATCGCGAGGATGGACGTGAAGCAGAAAAAGCCCAAGATTACCGATGATCGCAGTTTCATGAGTTGACCTCCTCGGATCACTCCCCAATGGGAACCTCGTGCGAAACGGGCGAAGTCCCCGGGTTCATCCAGAAACGAGTCTTGACAGTTCGAGAAGCAGCCCTGCCTGCGTGAGATTGTACGCCAGTAACTACTCGATACTCCACTATTTAGCTGGAAAAAACACGAATGCGAAAACCGTCCGAAAACACGCTGAATCGTTGCCCCACGGTCGCAGGCCTTCTGGTTCCCTGTTCTGTCGTT
Source organism: Phycisphaerae bacterium (assembly GCA_026984555.1). Lineage (GTDB taxonomy): Bacteria > Planctomycetota > Phycisphaerae > UBA1845 > Fen-1342 > JALSRY01. The sequence goes on along the minus strand of JALSRY010000171.1, from coordinate 2,305 downwards.
GGGCGTATTATTCCCAGTTCCGGCCGGTCCGCAAGTTTTACCGGACCAAAACCGCCGACCGGACCGATATCGCTTCGTGGGTGAACCCTCCGCCGTACCACGTTGGAGCGTAATACGACTGGTCGTCGTATATGACCACATTGTAGGTTGAGACGTCGTCGAAGAGGTAGCCGGCGGGTATGGATGGCCAGGCGGAACGGTGGGCGTGCAGCTCGGCCAGTTCGGTGGTGTCGGCGTATGGTCCGAGCACGAGGTTGGGCGTCGGGCGCGTGCGGTCGGCCCACAAGACATCGGCCTTTTGAGACACGCAGCCGGCGGCGGCCAACAGTATCAGCGAACTGAGTGCTAGCTTTCCCATCACCTGATGCTAGGAGCGTTCGCGGTCGTTTTGTCCATTCTTTTTTGGCGTCCGGATGCGGTGCGGAGCGTGGGCGAAGTGCGCGCGCCGGCGGCGATGTTTTATGGGTACAAGCGAGTGAGAAAAGCGGGCCGCGCGTCAGGCGGGGGCGGGGAGCGGTGGTCAGGCGCCGCTTCGCCGGGCGAAGACGCGCGCGCCGACGGCGAACGACACGACGCCGATGGTAATGAGGATGGAGCAGGGCAGCAGCATCTGCTGGAAGGTGAAGTCGCGCCAAATGGCGCCTTCGAGCGCGTAGATGCCCCATTTGACGGGGCTGAAGTTGCTGATGGGAACCATGAACGCGGGCATGAACACGAGGGGGATCATCCCGCCGCCGAACATGCACATCACGACGATGATGGCCCAGCCGGCGCCGGCGACGGCTTCCTCGGTCTTGCCGAGTACGGAAACGAGCATCATCAGCCCGACGAAGCAGATGGCGACGCTGAGGGCCGCGAGTACGAGCAGGTCGGGCCGGGCGAGCTGGATACCGAGGATGAGGCCGAGGGCGGTGAGGAAGGCGATGACGCCGAGGGTTGCGAGGAAACAGGCGGTGGCTTTTCCGGCGAGTACGTGGGCGCGGGAGATGGGGGCGACCTGCAAACGGACGAGGGTGCCCTCGACGCGTTCGCGAACGAGCGAGATCGCAAAGCCGGCGACGCAGCCCATGACGCCCCAGAGCATGGCGGAGGGGAAGGGGATGTCCCACTGGGAGCGAAGTTTGGCCGTGAGGGCTTCGGAGGGTGATTTGGGTCGGGCGATGTCCACCGCGTCGATGTTGACGAATTCGAAGGTGTCGCCGGCGGCAGAGGTCGTGGCGTGATCGGCGGCGTTCATCTGGTCGTTGAATCGTTGGAGGGTTCCGAGGAAAGCGTCGAGGGTGCGCATGAATGTGGCCAGCAGCGCGCGTTTGGGGGGTGGGATGGAGTCGTCCTGGTTGATGGCGTCGATGTACTGGCGGACCTGTCGGCGGATGGATGCGGGGTTGCGGAAGCGTTCCTGCACGAGCTGGCCGAAGGCCTGCATGATGTATCCGCGGATCATGTAGCCCTCGGCGGCGCGGGAGGGATCGACGCCCAGTTCGAGCGTGGGGGGGGCCATCCAGAATATGCCGGCGGTGCGGCCAAAGCCTTTCGGGATTTGGATATACGCGGCGAGCTTGCCATCGAGGACGGCGTCGCGGGCGGCGTCGTGCTGGGTGGGGATGATGCGGATCGCGGGGATCTCGTCGAGGTGGGCGACGAAGAGCTTGGAGAATTCGGAGTGGTCGAGGTCCACGAGGCCGAGGCGGATCGAGCTTTCGTCCGGCTCGTGGCCGAAGGATGCGCCGATCATGCCGAAGAACAGCCCCATCAGCACGGGGAAGACGATGATGAAGAAGAGGGCCATGCGATCGCGGAACAACAGGCGCAAATCCTTGGCGGCGAGGCTCCAGATGGCTTTCATCAGTCGCGCAGCCTCCGTCCGGTGAGGGTGAGGAACACGGTTTCGAGGTCGGGGCGGTCCACGCGGAGGGTGACGAACTCGACGCCGGCGGCGGTCAGGCGGCCGATGTCTTCGAGGGGGTGATCGGTGTCGAAGCGAAGCGTGGATCCTTCGAGCGGTCCGGGGAGGCTGTTGGGGTCGCGTGGCGGCCGGGCGAGCTCGGCGGTGACGGCGGACTTTCCACCGTAAGCGGCGATCAGGCGGTCGACGGTATCGCAGGCGAGCAAGCGGCCGTGGTCGATAATGGCGACACGATCGCAGAGCCGGGCGGCTTCTTCGATGTAGTGGGTGGTATAGATGATGGTGCGGCCGTGGGTCTTGAGGGTTTCGAAGCTGTCGAACATGCGGTTACGCGATTGGGGGTCTACGCCGACGGTGGGTTCGTCGAATATCAGGACGGCGGGATCGTGGATGAGGGCA
>JALSRY010000170.1 GCA_026984555.1 Phycisphaerae bacterium | reverse complement strand
CGATCGGCTCGCGGAATGGGAGACGCTCCGGCGCGCATGCCGCAGCGATCGCGACCGCGACGGCGTGTGCGACTGGCGCGACAACTGCCCGGATGCCGCCAACCCCGCACAGCTCGACACCGACCTCGATGGTCTCGGCGACGCGTGCGACCCCGACGACGACAACGACGGCGACCCGGACCCCACCGACCCGGCACCGCGTAACGCCGCCGTACATTCGTGGACCGGAACACAAACCGACTTCGCGTGCGGCATGAACCCCATGAACCTCGGGTCGGCCCACAGCCCTACTGGTAGCGTTATCGACATCCGCATCTAACACCATCTGGGGTTCCGGCGCCGACGAGTCGGTGCCGACCCGCGGACGTGACCATTTCGCGGCCGCGGAGAACCTGCGCCTGTAGACTTCCCGCCGGTTGCCATACGTCCCATATCACCGATAACCTAGTTGTCATGGAATTGTCGGTGACCATTCGTGAGCCGCGCAAGCGTGGCGAGCTGTTCGGGCCGGGCGACAAGCACCTGCGGCGGATACGCGATGCGTTCGGCGTGCGGATATCGGCGCGGAACTCGCAAGTTCGCATCGTGGGCGACTCTGTCGCGGTTGCCAAGGCCGCCGCCGCCCTCGAGCGGCTCCAGGAGACGCTGCGCGGCCGGGGGCTGATCGACGACGACGTGCTCGACCGGGTCATCGACAAGGTGGAGCAGGTGGAAGGTCGCACGGACGTCGAGGCGGTGCGGGTCTTCTCGCGCGAGCCGGTTTCTCCCCGCACACCCGGGCAGCGCCGCTACATCCAGGCGATGCTCGAGAACGACCTGGTGTTTTGCGTGGGGCCCGCGGGCACGGGCAAGACGTACCTCGCGGTCGCGGTGGCGGTGCACCTGCTCAAGATGGGGCGGACGCGGCGGATCGCGCTGGTACGGCCGGCGGTGGAGGCGGGGGAGAAACTCGGCTTCCTGCCCGGCGACATGCAGCAGAAAGTCAATCCCTACCTGCGGCCGCTCTTCGACGCCATGCACGACATGATGACGTTCGACCAGCTCAAGCGATTCATGGTCAACGACATCATCGAGGTGGTTCCGCTGGCGTTCATGCGCGGCCGCACGCTCAATCATGCGGTCATCATCCTCGATGAGGCCCAGAACACCACAACCCAACAGATGCTCATGTTCCTGACCCGCCTCGGCAACGACAGCAAAATGATCGTGACCGGCGACGACAGCCAGGTCGATCTCGATCCCGGTCAGACCTCCGGGCTGCGCGACGCGGTCCAGCGACTTCGAGGTTGCTCCGGCATCGAGATCCTGCGACTCAGCGAACGCGATATCGTCCGTCACCGGCTGGTGCAGGAGATCGTGCGGCGATACGACCGCGAGGCCGCCCGTCGCGAACGAGCCGATGTCCGAACACACGAGCCGACCGCTGCGGAACCCGGGGCGGAGGATCGTTCTCCGGAGGCGACCGACGCCGCAGGCGGGGGCAACGGAGGCGTGATGCGCTGACGCCATGTGGCCGTTTTCGAAACCGACAGCCCGGCAGAAGGAGATTCGCCGCACGAAGGCGGAGCGGCTGGGGACGTGGTACAAACGTTTCCCGGCGGGCAAGGCGTTTGTGGCGATCCTGAGCACGGTGGTCACGGGGGTAATCGCCGTATTGATTCTCAGCGCCGGCGGCGAGGTGCTGGACTTGCGGGTGGGGCAGCGGGTGGCCCAGGCGCTGACGGCACGGGTCGAGTTCGAGGTGCGCGACGAGACGCAGACGGAACAGGAGCGCCTGCGTGCCCGCGACCGCACGCCGAATTACTACAAGCTCGACGCGTCGCTGCTGGACATGATCCGCGGGCGGCTGGCCGGCGTGCTCACGGTCGTCAAGGCCCACGCCGACGACCCGAAGGCGATCGTCAAGGCGGCGGCGGAAAACAAGATCGTGCTGGACGAAGCGGGGGTCGAGTCCCTGCGACAGTACGCCGCCAAGGACAAGGCCCGCGATTACGAACGAATCGTGGACGGAGTGATCGCCCGGCTTCGGGCGATGCCGCTGGTCGAACCCGAGCCCGCCGGCACGCGCCGTACACCCGACCTCGCGGTGCTCGTGGATGAGCAAGCCGGCCGCACGCTGCACCGGCGGATGTCGGAATTGCGGTTCGCCAGCGACGCGACGGCGGTGGAAAAGGCGATCGGCGCCGCGGTGCGTGCCGTGCCGCAGCCGCTGCGCAAGAGCTTTCAGCAGTCGTTGCTGGCCCTGCTGCGAACCGACGGGAAGGCGCCCGCGTATCGTCCGATCTACCGCTTCGACGCGGCCCGCACCGTCAGCGCGATGGACGCGGCCACCGCCGCGGTCCGGCCCGTCGTGCGGCGTTACGCGGTCGGCGATATCCTGGCCGGACCGGGAATCATCACGCCCGAACAGCTGCGCCTGCTCCAGATCGAACACGACGCCTACACCCGGGCCCGAGCCGCCGCCGGCCGCACCTGGTTGCGGGTGCTCGGTCACGCGCTGTTGGTGTTCCTGGTGGTGTTCGGCGTATCGGGATACATGCGGCGTTACCAGCAGGGCGTGTTCGACAATCACTTTCGGCGTGTGGTTTCGATGGCCGTGCTGCTGCTGATCCTGGGGGCCAGCCGGGCGGTATTCGTTCGTACCGACGCGCCGCCACACGTCACGATCGGGTTGCAGGCATTGGCGGCGGGGCTGCTGGGGGTGGTATACGCCGACGAGGCGGTTTTCGCGATTTGCGGGGCGCTGGCGGTACTGATGACGCTGGCGGTTCAGGAGAGTATCGCGTTTTTCGTGATCCTGCTGGCGGTTTCGGGCACGATGGTGTTCGGATTGCGCGAGGTGCGTAACCGCGGCAAGATCGTGCTGGTGGGAGCGTCGGCCGCGGTGATCGCCGGACTGGCATCGTTGGCCGTGGCTCTGCTCGAAGAGCAAACGTTCGCGTTTGCGCTCAACGAAAGCCTGTGGGCGCTGGGGGCGGTGCTGATGGCAGGGTTCGTCGTCGAGGGCGTGCTGCCCGGCATCGAACGACTGTTCAAACTCAGTACGGGCATGACCCTGCTCGAATGGTGCGACGCCAACAAACCGCTGCTGCGCATGATGGCCGCGGAAGCCCCCGGCACGTACAACCACAGCCTGCTGGTCGGGGCACTCGCCGAGGCGGCGGCGGAGGCGATCGGCGCCAACGGTCTGCTCTGCCGCGCGGGGGCGTACTACCACGACATCGGCAAGATCAACAAGCCCGAGTATTTCGTCGAGAACCAGCGCGAGGGGGTCAGCCGGCACGAACGCCTCTCGCCCGCGATGAGCCTGCTCGTCATCATCGGACATGTGAAAGACGGGATCGAGATGGCCCGGGAGTACGGCCTGCCGGTCAGCCTCCACCCGTTCATCGCCGAGCACCACGGGACCACGCTCGTCCAGTATTTCTACCACGCGGCCAGCCAGTCGCGCAAGCCCGACGATCCCGAGATTTCCGAAAGCGAATTTCGCTACCCCGGCCCCAAGCCCCAATCCCGCGAGACCGCGATCGTCATGCTCTGCGACGGGGTCGAGGGGGCCGTGCGGGCCATGCCCGAGCCCACGCCCACCCGTATCGAAGCGGTCGTCGGCGATATCGTCCAGAAACGCCTTGCCGATGGGCAGTTCGACGAGTGCGACCTCACGTTCCGCGAGCTCAACGAGATTCGCAAGAGCCTCGTCAAGAGCCTCTGCGGCATCTACCACTCGCGGATCGTGTATCCGGAAGAAGAAAAGAAGAAGTCGGCGTCGTAACCCCAAAGGTCCAGAACCCGGGCCGCACGCCCGGCAGGAAACGCCAAGATGCCCGAAAACTCCCTCGTGACGGAAGTCCACTGGCAGCCGCACAATTCCTGGCGCGCCGTCCCCTTGCTGCATCGCGTGGCGGCGCACACCGCCCAGGCCGAGGGATTCACACAGGGGCGGCTCTCGATCGCGGTCGTGGGGGCTCGCGCGATGGCGACGTTGCACCAGCGCTTTCTCAACAGCCCCGGGCCGACCGATGTACTGACGTTCGACTTGGGTACCGAGCCCG
>JALSRY010000169.1 GCA_026984555.1 Phycisphaerae bacterium | reverse complement strand
ACCCCGCCGCGGAAAGCGACAGGGTCGCCTCCACATCGCGCAGATCGAGTGGAACCGGTTTCGGCCGCATTCGCTCGGCGTGGAGTTCGAAATCGGCAGCCTGTTGCACGGTTCCCCGCGCATCGTTCCGCGGGTGGAACGCCACCGCCAACGTCCCGCGCCCCCCGAGGCCCAGCGTCTCGCGAAGCCGCGCCCATTTGCCCGGGACCAGTCGCCGCAGCAGATCATCGAGATCGGCATCCTCGGCACGCAGTGAGAGTGTCACGGGATGTTCGTGTCCGAGCCGCGCCGGCAACGCGCCCGCAACCTCGATCGTCCCCCCTTCGCGACGAGCCGTGACCGCGCGCAAGGTTTGCCGGCGCCCGTCGATCGTGACCCAGCCGGTGGTGTGTCGCCAGCCGGGCGTTCCGTCGAAACCGTAGAGTGTGCCTTCGGTGATGTGGGCGGTGTAGTGATTGCCACCCTGGTCGGAGCTGCGCAGGTTGGCCCACACATCGCCCACGCCGTCGAAACGGATCGCCCCGATCTCGTCACCGCCGCGCGTGCGCACGCGGCTGACGCGACGAACGGGCATGCCGGCGGCCTCGACGTGCAGATCGTAACCGGTCGCTCCGCCGCGTCCCTCGGAATCCAACCGGCCGTCGATAGACACGAACGCCCCGTCGAGAAACCCGCTCAGATCGTGCAGTTCCACGCGTTTGTCCGCGATATGTACGGTGCCGCAGACGTTCTCGAGGCGATCGTCGCCGAGGCACAGGCTTCCGCTCAGCAGTCGCGCATCGACCACGATCCGGGTCGGCCGCGAGCCGGTCGCCGGGTCGCCCTGCTCGCGGTGCATCGTCGTGCGCACATCGCACAACGCCACCGGCGAAGCGTTGTCCCAGAGTTTGCGATACTCCGGCGGCAACGCCGCGTACAGATCGTGATCCGTAGGCACGTTGGTCGCGCGGAAGACCAGGTCGAAGCCGGTTTCCGAGGAGGAATCGTTCAACCGGCCATCGGCGTAGATGGTCGCGGCGCCGTGGTGTCCGCGCAAGTTCTCGATAACCACACCGTCGTTCGAGAACCGCAGCGTACCTCGCAAATCCTCCACCACGTAGGGGAAGCGGTAGTACGCGCACCGGACGCCCCGGGCCCGCAGCTCGCCGCGATACCGCAGGGTCCACCGGCGTCTGGGGCGGGTCGTTGGGGATTCTCGCACTGCATCAGCCGGCTGGGCGGCGCGCGCGCCGGCCAGCTCCAGGCGCAGAACCACCGGCCCGGACGCGTTGTACTTTCGCAAAGACGACCGCACGACGCCGGGCAACCGCGGCGACCTGGCAAACGCCGGGTCACGGCGTAACGTGGGCAAGTCGAGCCCGTCGATGACCAGCGTGGCTTGAAACCCGGCCGCCGTCAGCCCCACCGTCTTGGTGGTTTCCCCCAACCCGCCGTTTTCGCGAGCGCCCGTACCCACGGGGGACAAGGAGGTAAGGGCGAGATCCGAAACATGCGCATCGAGTTGGGCCGGGGCCGCGCGGAAGTTGCCGCGCAGCTTCACATCCACGTCGCCACGCAGCAGACCGCCCACCGGCCCACGCTGCGCGACCGGGCTGAAGCGAATCGTGCCAGCGAACTTGCTCAGGCGCGCGTAATGTTGCTCAGGGGGCAATGCCGGGTCGGTCTCCATGGGCAGACACAAGGCCAGGTCGGCCAGCTCCACTTCGGCCCTGCGCAGTCCCTCCGGCCCGAAGGTCAATCCCGACACGCGGACCTGTCCCGACAGGCCGTACCCGTCCAGGTACTGCCGCCACGACGCCGGCAGGAGTCGCTGCACCACCGCCAGATCGGCCCAACCCAGCGTCACGTCCAGCGAGGTACCGCACCAGCGCAACCCGGCGAGCAGGCCGGAGCGTCCGGCTTTCAGTGCCCCCCCCACCTGCCACAAGCGCAGCGCGTAGAGCCGTTTCGTCGCCGTGCCGGTCATGTGTCCACGCCCATCGACCACCCAGCGTCCCTGCAGTTCGAGGTGCCCCGCGTGATCGACGAACACCGACACGTCCGCGTCGTCGATGATGATCTCGGGCAGACTCGCCGGCGAACACCGCCAGGCGGAAAACCGGAACCGCCGCCGCGCTGACCCGCGTTGGAGCTGGTCGAGCGGGGGCCACACGACTGCCATCACCGGCGAATCCAAGCGGACGCGCCGCGCGCGAAAACGCCCGGTCAAGAGCCGGGGCAGGTCCACTTCGACCTGCGCGTGCGGCACGCGGAGCAGGTGGCGCCCCGGCCGATCGCCGCGCGCCGGCGACGAGAGATGCTCCTCCCCATCCAACACCAACCCGGAAACTTCGAGCCCCCGCCAAGGGGAAAACGAGATGCTCGCGACGCGTTCCACGCGCAGATCGAAACCCGAGAACAGCCGCTCCAACCGCAGGCGCAGCGCAGCCGGCCGCGTCACCCACATGTACGCGCCCAAGGCGCCGACTGTGAGCACCATCAGCGTCCACACGATGCGTCTGAGCCATCGCTTGCCACGCATCCGCGTATTGTCGTGAAGATCATCCACGGGGGGAAGTCAATGTTGCCGCGGTTCTCGGCGAGCCCGCGCGTACACGCCCGTCATCCGGCGAATCTGGGCGTGCCTCACGCTTCCGCGCCCGCGTGGGGCAGCAGAATGTGAAATGCGGTTCCCTCGCCCTCTCGCGTAATCACCCACGCCCGGCCACCGTGGGCCTCGATCGTGCGGTGCGCGCGGGCCAGCCCGAGACCGCGCCCACGCCCGGCCCGGCGATGCGAAAAGAACGGGTCGAAAATCCGTTGGGCCACCGCCGGCGTCATTCCACACCCCGTGTCCCGCACGACGATCTCGACCCAGCGACCGGGGCGTTCGGGCGGGTGCAGCTCCGACCGCCGGACCACGCGTTCGAGCGCTTCGCCCGCCCCCTCCCGGCATACCAACGTGATCGTTCCCGCATTCTCCGCCACGGCCTCCACGGCGTTGCGCATGATCTCGTCGAGTACCAGCCGCATTTGCTCGGGATCCACCGACATCACCAGGGGGCTCTCGGCCGGCTCGATCTCCAGGACCAGCCGCGACGGCGGCAAGCCGGCTTGCTCGATCCACGCCTTGCGCACTTCGTCGAGCAACAAGGCCGCGTCGACCGGCCGGGGGTTCGGCGGCCGCGGGCGGGCGAAATCCATCAGCTCGGTCACGATGCGCGCGCATTCGTGCGCCTTCTCGTATATCTGTTCGAGACTGCGCCGCATGTCCGGGTCTTTCGTGCTGCGCATCAGCATCTGGGCCCGGCCGGAAATCACCGTCAGCGGGCTGTTCAGCTCGTGCCCCGCGCCCGCGGCCATCTCCGCGATCATCGACAGCGCGCGCGTGCGCAGGATCTCCGTCTGCATCTGCTGGAGCTTGCGGTTGCTCTCGGCGAGGTTTTCCGAAAGGCGGCGGGCCGCGGCCTGGGCATTGACCCGTCCGATCGCCAGCCCCAGGCTCGTGAGGTACGAGCGCAGCTCCTCGCCCTCCCGTGCCAGACGCACGCGCTCGTCACGCGTCGAGGAGAACAGGATGCCACCGGCGACCCGCTCGTCATGCACGATCGGAAGCATCCAGCATTCGCCGGTTTTCGGCAACGGCACGTGCTGGGCGACCATCGTCCGCACCGGCGACGGTGCCCGAAATACCGAAACATCGAGCGCTTCGCCCGCCTGCTCGAGCCACTGGGCCAGCTCTTCGCTGATGCGCAGTGTCAGTGTCTCGCGCTGTTCGCTGCTCACGTCCACCCAGCCCAGCTCGATCGCAATCGCGCGGTCGTGGACGCCGAACACCGCCACCTGGTCGCGTTGCAACGCCGCCGTCGCCGTCTCGGCCACCGCGGCCACCACCGCGCTGAGGTCCGACGAGGCGCCGACCAGGCGGTCGAAATGGGTGATCGCCTGGAAATAGCGCGCGCCGGCCGCCAGCCGCCGATTGCCGGCCATCAGCTCCATGTTGAGGCGACTCAGCTCGGCGTTGGCCCGGGTCAGCGATTTGAGGTAGAGCGTCTCGGGCGTCTCCCGATCAAGACCCAACAGC
>JALSRY010000168.1 GCA_026984555.1 Phycisphaerae bacterium | reverse complement strand
CATGCGCATCGTACGATTCGAAGACCCCGCCGGCACGATCGTGACCGGACAGCTCGTAGACGATCGTCACGCCCGGCCGCTGGCAGGCAGCCTGTTCGAGGCGCCGCTGGTGTTTTCCCGCGAGGTGGTCGAGATCGCCCGCCTGTTGGCGCCGGTCCAGCCGCCGAACATCTTTGCGATTGGGCGCAACTACCGCGCGCACGTCGAAGAGACCGGCGCCCGGATGCCCGCCGCTCCGCTGGTTTTCATGAAGCCGACAACCGCGTTGCTCGAACCGGAGGGGACGATCATCCTGCCCCGGCCGGCTCCGAACGAGGTTGATTTCGAGGCCGAGCTGGCGATCATCATCGGGCGAAAGATTCGCGATGTGACCGAATCAGCGGCACTCGACGCCGTCTTGGGCTATACTTGTGCCAACGACGTCTCCGCGCGGGATTGTCAGCGCAACGACAAGCAGTGGCCGCGGGCCAAAGGCTTTGATACGTTCTGCCCGCTCGGCCCCTGGCTGGTGACGCGCGATTCGCTCGATCCGAACCACTGCGGCATCCGCAGCCGTCTCAACGGCCGGATCATGCAGGACTCGAACACGCAGAACATGATGTACCCGTGTGCGCGGCTGGTGAGCTATTTGTCGCACCAGTTCACCTTGCTGCCCGGCACGCTGATCCTCACCGGCACGCCGGAAGGGGTTGGTTTTGCCCGAACCCCACCGGTGTTCCTCCGGGCCGGCGACGTGATCGAGGTCGAGATCGACGGAATCGGAACTCTGCGAAACCGCGTTGCCCGGGCGCCGGAACCACCCGGCGGAGTCGCGACGGGCCACCAGGACCAGGCCGGTTGAGGGCAACCGCCCTCCATCCGCAAAGCGCGAAAAACATCCGCGCGAGCGCGAAAAACGCACGCGCAAAACGTGGAAATGCAAACAACGGGAGCGCGAAGCATGTGAATCTCATGAACGACGTGGGGGCCGCCCGCCCCCGGCTGATCCCTGTCCCGGCTGCGAGCCGACGCCAGAGAAACCATGTTGGACTAAACGAGCGCACGAACCCGGCCGCGCGCCGCGTCGTGATGCCGAACCATGCAGACAGAAAGTAACCACCGAATGGCCAAAAAGCGCAAACGCCAAGCGTCCCCCGCCGCGACCGAGCCCGCCGCCGGTGTCCTCGAGCTCGTGAATGATCGAACCTCATTCCTGCGAGACCCGCGCCGACATCTCGTGCCGCGCCCCGACGATCCCGTCGTACCCGCGGCCGACGTGCGCAAGTACGGGTTGCGCGGCGGCGAGCTGCTCAGCGGCCCCGTCGCTTCGGACAAGGGGGGACGGTCGAACCGGCGACTCTCCGCGATCGAAACCATCGAAGGAGTCCCGGTCCAGGACTGGCTGCCCCCTCCACCGCTGCACGAAACCACCGCCATCGACCCGCACGAACCCCTGCGTTTCGACACCCCCGGCGGTCCCCTCTCGATGCGCGTCGTCGACCTGTTCACCCCCATCGGGCGCGGGCAACGCGGGTTGATCGTCGCGCCGCCGCGCACCGGCAAGACCGTCCTCCTCCAGCAGATGGCCCACGGGGTCGCGACGAATTATCCCGAAGTCTACATGATCGTGCTGCTGATCGACGAACGGCCCGAGGAAGTCACCGAAATGCGCCGCAACGTCCGCGGAGAGGTGATCGCCTCCAGCAACGATCTCGATGTCGAGTCCCACGTGCGCGTCGCCCGGCTGGTCATCGAACGCGCCCGGCGGATGGTCGAGGCGGGACACCATGTGCTCGTCCTGCTCGATTCCATCACACGCCTCGCCCGCGCCTTCAACAACTTCGTCCGCAGCAGCGGCCGCACGATGACCGGCGGACTCGATATCCGCGCGCTCCAGGAACCCAAGAAAATCTTCGGATCCGCCCGCAACGTCGAGGCCGGCGGCTCCCTCACCATCATCGCGACCGCCTTGATCGACACCGGCAGCCGCGCCGACGACTTCATCTTCCAGGAATTCAAGGGCACCGGAAATATGGAGCTCATGCTCGACCGGGACATGGCCAACATGCGCATCTGGCCCGCGATCAACCTGCGCCTCTCCGGTACGCGCAAAGAGGAAAAACTCCTCACGCCGGATACACTCGCCAAGGTCAACATGATGCGGCGCCAGCTCTACGACCTGCCACCCGCAAAGGCCATGACCACCTTGCTCGAACGCATGAAACCGCACGACACCATGCAGAGCTTCCTCGGCAGCCTTCGATCCTGAACCGGCAACCTTACGACACGGTTCGTAACCCGGACCCCCGGCAACCACGCCGCGCACGATCCATGAAAATCGGCTTGATTTCCGACACCCACGGACGACACCACCGAACCGCGGCCGCCGTCCGCACGCTCGAACAACTCGGCGCCAGCGCCCTCATCCACTGCGGCGACGTCGGCGGCGAACGAGTGCTCGATGCGCTCGCGGGACTCCCCACTTGGCTCGTCTGGGGCAACACCGACTTCCCCGACGCCACGCTGGAACGCTACGCCCGCGCTCTCGGCCTCCATCCCCCAGCCGACATCCCCCATCGCATCGTGCTCGACAATCGCCGCATCGACCTCTACCACGGACACGAACCGCAGTTCGCACGGCTCACGCGCTCGCTCGACGACGACCCGCGATTCGCCACCACCCTGCGTGGCATCGACTACGTCGTGTTCGGGCACACCCACCGCCCGCTCGACCGCCGCATCGGCACCGTGCGCATCATCAACCCGGGCGCGCTGCACCGCGTGCGCACCTTCACCGCGGCGCTGCTCGATCTCGCCACCGACCAGCTCACGTTTTGGGAAATCGACGAATCGCAGCCCGAAACCGCCCCACCCCGACGCGTTCACCCCGCGTAGCTGCCGGCCTCCCGGCGTATACCCGCCCCTCGACACGTCCGCGAACAGCTCCGCACCCAACAGCTCGGCGCGCAGCCGGCTGAAGAAACTCTCCGCGAAACCGTTTTCCCACGGGCTAACCGGGACAATGTACAGCGTGCCGACACCGGCCTTTTCCAGGTAGTCGCGAATCGCACCGGCGATGACCTCCGGCCCGTTGTCGCCGCGAGTGCGCTTCGGCGCGCCGCGGATCAGAAACACCTGGCGCAGTGCTGGGGGAGCAGGACACACACACCATGCCCGGTCAGTTGAAATGCCAGCGCGTGCGCAATTCGTGCGGACAGCGGCAACGCAGCTCGATCGAGCGGATCAACCGGATGAGGCGGCCCGCCCGGCGCCCGACATCCAGCTCCGCAAGCAGTTCTTGTCGCCGACTTCCCGCCACCGGCAGCCAGCCCGCGATCAGGTCGCACAAGTCTCCCAGGGATACCGGGGCCTCCAGCGCCTCCTCGATGTGCGCACACAGCGAACCACGCCCCAGCGGCGATTCGAGAATCGTGGTGATCAGCTCGCGTCGAAGCCGCGCCCGCGCCGCCGGCGAACGATGACACCGCGACGCGAGCGCACGCAAACGCCCAAGGCGATACGGACGTCCGTTGGTTTCTCCGAGAAGTTGCGCCCGCCCTTCGCCCCGCAACAATATGTCGCAACAGCCGTCCGAACGCCGCTCGACGGCGACCATCCGCCCGACGCCGACGATCGAGTGGATCGGGGCGTGGTGCGTGAAGTAGTGCGGCTCGTAGCGGGGCTTGAGCAACGCGACCGCGATACACCGCGAGCCCGCCAACACATCCTCGACCATCGCCAGATAACGCGGCTCGAATACGTGCAACGGCAGGAACTGCCGCGGAAAAAGCACCGACTCCGGCAGCGGAAACACCGGAACCCAGGCAGGAATGTCGCATGGAGGTATCGTCACGTGCTTTCCTGATCCCTGCTGCTCACCAAAACCGCCGGAAAGGTCGAGCGGCCCCACCGCCTGATCTGCGGTCGATCTGCGCTCCGCCACACCCCGGACGACAACCCACGCGGCCAGCGCACCCAAGCCGTGCCATGCACTCCGGGCCCCCGCCGCGGCGGACGTACTCCCTCGCGCCATCACTGGCGGAGCATCAATCTGAAACGATTATAGCGGACGGTACGAGCCGTGTCCG
>JALSRY010000167.1 GCA_026984555.1 Phycisphaerae bacterium | reverse complement strand
ACCTCGCGGCCAAGGCCCACCGCGCTGGCGAGTACGTCAGGTCGCTCCAGTACGCCCGCAAGCTTCACGCCATGGCCGAAACACCCACACAGCGAGCCGAAGCGTATAACAAAGAATCCTTCGGCTGGGATGGCTTGGGAAGATACACAAAAGCCCTGAACGCCGCCAAGGCGGGTTTGCGGCAAGAAGGGATTCAGACAGACCTCCTGATGGTCCTGCAAGGGAATCTGGCCGGCTCGTACTACACGTTGTCTGAACTGACTCCGGCACAAGGCGCCGCGCTGGCGCTCATCAACTGGTTCGAGCACCACCCTCCAGAGAACCTACGCCAACGCGATACGCAGGCGTTTGCGCATTATATCGCAGGCAGCGTGTCGCGCCGTCTTATCACACACAATCCCGAGAACTCGGAGTACCACGCCCATAACTGCAAACGCGAGTTGGAAATGGCTACGAAGCTGTACATCCCACTCGCGGAGGAAGTCTCGCAGCCCAATCTGTCCGGTGTAGCCAACACATGCAAAGCGGGCATCATCGAGGCCGACGTCGAACTTGGCCTGCGCGACGCTGAAGGTGCGGTCGCCGAGTTGCTGGATGGACTGCCGGGACCGGTCTCGGAGGAAGGCGCCCCCAGGGGCGACTGGTTGGAAAGCTACGGCTGGTGGTGCGTCTGCGGCGCAAGCATTGCGCTGCGCCACCTGACCGGGTCGGCGCTGCAACGGTCCATGGCCGTTTTCTCCGAGAAGATTCTCGAAATCGCCGATGAAATGGACAACTGGGCGTTCCGCGAACGCGCCCTGCGAATGGAATACGACCTGCGCCAGGTCGTGACCAACGCCACCGGATACGAACAGGAATACACACTCGACGAGTCCGACGTTCGCACGATCATCGGCACGATGGGGCGTTTCCCCGGATTCGTGGACCTCGGCTGGGAAATCCTCGGTCGGGCCAAGGTGGTGAACCATGACAATCGCAATTAGCAGATATCTGAAGAACCGGGTCGCGTTGACCATGCTCGTTGTCGGCGTTTTTCTGCTGCTCGCACCGCCGCCGGCTTTGTCGGTCGATCTGCACAAGATATCCAATTTCCAGGCCGGTTCCGCCGGCACGGTGACGGGCCTGGGCGACGACTGGCCGCTGGGAAGGGATCGGCCAGCGGATGACACCCTGTGGGACGTGCCGCCCCTGTTCGATCCGGGCTCGATCGTGGTGGATGGTTTCGGCGGTGCGTTCGATTCGCCGAAGCTTGCCCCGGCCTTGCCGCCCGGCGGCGACGGTTTCGGCGGCTCGGCGACGATTCCGGAGCCGACGACACTGGTACTGCTGGCCCTGGGCGGCCTTGCGATGTTGCGCCGGCGCCGCTGATACGGCTGACGTCGAACCGCCGCGCGGTGTCGCGCCAACGCCGCTGCCCCGTGGGTGCTGCGCACGGCGTTGTGGCCACTTGCGCTACCGATCGCCGGCTACCCCGCCCCCTCAGCGTCGGCGACGCGCAAGCGCCCGCACGGGCGCTGCGTCCAAGACCAGCGTCCTCGCACCGTAACGCACGAAACGGATCCTCGCCCGCGTCTGACCCGCGCCCGGCCGAATCCACTCCACCTGCCCCACGCCGAACCGGTCATGCTCCACCAGCATCCCGGGCTGCCAGCGGGCAAACGGCGACGCGCCACCCCCACCCCCCGGCGTGCCCGTCGGGTCGTCGGGCGAAAACACCGGCTCGTCCTCCTCGTCCTCCGGGCGGCGTCTCCCCCGGCGCTTGCGATCCGCCGGCGTCTCATCGTCGGCCAGCTCGTCCTCCAGCGGAACGAAACACGCCCCGCAGCCCGCCTCCTCGTCCTCATCCAGGAAACTCTCGCACACCACCGCATCTTCCGGCAACTCGTCCAGAAACTGCGACCGACAACGCGGCAACGTCGCCCCCCGGAGCGTGCGCGTCTCGGCGTGCGTCAGGATCAGTTCTTGTTGGGCCCGCGTGATCCCCACGAAACACAGCCGCCGCTCCTCCTCGATGTTACCCTCGTGCAGCGACCGTTCGTGCGGGAGCATCCCCTGTTCGAGCCCCACGATGAATACCACCGGAAACTCGAGCCCCTTGGCGGCGTGCAGCGTCATCAACAGCACGACACCCGCCGATTCGTCCACCGCATCCTGGTCGCTCGTCAGCGCCACCCGCTGGAGAAAGTCCTCGAGCGAAGGCTCCTCCACTTCTTCCTCGTACCGTTGCGCCGCGGTGACGAGCTCCTCCACGTTCGCCAGCCGGTCCTCCCCGCCCGTGGCCCGCTCCGCGCGCAGACTCTCCTCCAGCCCGCTGTCGGCCAACACGTTGCTGACCACATCCGAAACCCGACCCCCGACCCACTTGCGCAATCCATCCACCAACTCGACGAACCGGCGCACCCTCCCCGCCGCCGCGGCCCTGATCGAACCCACCGACGCCACGTCACGCATCACCTCCAGCAGCGGCCGGCCCGTCGCCGTCGCCGCATCCAGCAACCGCGAAACCGTCGTCTTGCCGATGCCACGCGCCGGCGTGTTCACCACCCGTAACAACGCCACCGTGTCCGCCGGATTGACCAGCAATCGCAGATACGCGAGCGTGTCGCGAATCTCGCGGCGGTTGTAGAACTCGACGCCACGCACGATTTTGTAAGGTACGTTGCGTGCCCGCAGCTCCTCCTCCAGCCCGCGCGATACCGCGTTGACCCGGTACATGATCGCGATGTCGGCATAAGCGCGGCCCGCGGCCCGCATCTCGGCAATCGCCTGCGCAATCCGCTCGGCCTCCGCGTAACCGTCCTCGAACGACCAGATTCGCACCGGCGCCCCCGCCGCGCCCGTCGTCCACAACTCCTTGTGCTTGCGCCGCCGGTTGTGCCGGATCAGCTCGGACGCCGCCCGGAGAATGTTCCCCGTCGAGCGGTAGTTCTGCTCGAGCCGCACCACCACCGCGTCGGAGTAGTCGTGCTCGAACTCCAGAATGTTGCCCAGGTCGGCCCCCCGCCAACCGTAGATGCTCTGGTCCGGGTCGCCCGTGGCACAGATGTTGTGGTGATGACGCGAAAGCAGATGCGCAATCAGGTACTGGGCGTGGTTCGTATCCTGGTATTCGTCGATCAGCACGTAGCGAAAACGCCGATTGAGCCGCTCGGTGATGTCGGCGTGGTCACGCAACACGATCGCCACCCGCATCAGCAAATCGTCGAAATCCACCGCGTTGCGTTCGCGAAGCAGTTGCTCGTATACCGCGTACACCCGCCCGAGCACCCGCTGTTCCAGCCGGCCGGAATCATCCACCAACATCGCCGGCGTACGCAAACGATTCTTCGCATCGCTGATGAATACCCGGGCCTCGTCCGGCCGCAACAGCTCCGCCGAGATCTTGCACGCCGCCAACGCCTCCTTCACGAGCCGCTTCTGATCGTTTTCATCGTAGATCGTGAACCCCGGCCGAACCTGCGCCAGCTCGCCGAACTCCCGCAACAGCCGCACACCGAGCGCGTGAAACGTGCAGACCCACATCCCCCCCGCCACCCCCAGGGCGGCGATGCGCTGCTTCATCTCGTTCGCGGCCTTGTTCGTGAATGTGATTGCCAGAATGTTGCGCGGATCCACCCCGCTGTGAACCAGGTATGCGGCCCGCCGCGTGATCACCCGCGTCTTTCCACTGCCCGGCCCCGCCAACACGAGCAACGGGCCATCGAGATGCGTGACCGCCCGGCGTTGGGGCTCATTGAGGTCCGCGAGGATCGAATCGGCTATCGGGGGTATTGTTCCCATCGTTGTCGGGCGCTTTCTAACCCTATCTGCCATATACCGCCACATACCGCCACAGACCGCTCGCACCGCCGCAGCAGGTACTGCTCGAATTGCCGCCAGCACTGCCCGCGTTGCCGCCAAACCGAGCCTTCGCGCGCTCGAAGGCCGCGTTGCCGATCGGGACAGCCCCCCAAACGCCCGGAGGAAACGTGACGAAACGTGACGTATGACAACAGCCACCGGGGGGACTCGAACCCTCAACCTGCGGTTTACAAAACCGCTGCTCTGCCAATTGAGCTACGGTGGCAAGACGGCTCGCGCCA
>JALSRY010000166.1 GCA_026984555.1 Phycisphaerae bacterium | reverse complement strand
AGGGCATAGGGAGAGCCACCGGTTACAAACCGGTGCCACAGAGGGCAAAGGGGGCGAATCCACCGGATGCAATCTGGTGCCATAGGACATGGGGGGAAGTCCTCCGGATGGAATCCCAGTGTTTACGGTTGATGTGCTTGTCGGTCACCGGTTCCGCAAAGCATTGGGAGATCCACCGGTTGCAAACCGGTGCCACAGAATATGAGAAGTCCACCGGATGGAATCCGGGGCTACAGGGCATCGGGAGATCCACCGGATGCAATCCGGTGCCACAGAGCATTGGGGAGGCCACCGGATGGAATCGGGTGCCACAGGGAGGCTCTCACCGGATGAAATCCGGTGCCACAAGGATACTGAGTTGGCGATTGCCCTGGGCGGTGCCGCTGCGGCCTCGGTGCTTGGGCGAAACCCTTGTGGCGGGTCGGGCGGGTCGGGCTGCCGCTGACGGCGGCGTCCCTGGGCACGCTTGGGATTCGCGACCGCGCGGAACAGCAATGGCTCACGCAGGCAGCCCGGACGACGGCGTCCCTGGGCACGTTTGGGCTTCGCGACGTTATCGGAAGCGGGCCCGTCGCCCGCGGCGGGCCGGTCGCGGATCCGGCTGTGTCACGTACCGGGCCTGGTTCGTCGCCGCGTTGCCAAATCCGGGGGACGGTCTACAATTCGCAATTCGTGTGCCGGGGCCGGGTTGAGGGCTCGGCGCGGAGCCGAACGCCCGCGTGCCGGCCGGCGAGCGGGGATTTGCCCGTTCGCCGCATCGCGGCGGAGCGTCGGCCTGCGGGCCACACCACGAAGAAACCACCGGGATGAAGGCCGGCGAAAGCGGCCCTCCTTTTGTTATCGAGACCCCATGGAAACGCGTCGCACCATCGTGGCAATCTTGGCGGCCGTCGCCGTCTTCGTCATATATACGTCGATTTACAATCGGTTGCATCCGCGAAAACCACCCGTCGCCACCCCGGCGGCCACGAGTCAGCCCGCCGCCACACCGACCGCGACACCGGCCCGGTCGAGCGTGGCCACCACGCAAGCCCAGTCCGCCCCGGGGGCTGCCGGCACGGCAACGGCACCTTCGCCCAAGTTCCGGTTTGCCCAAGCCACGGCGGTGGAAGACTTCACGCTCGGCGGCGGTCCCGACGACGACCTGAAGGTTGGTTTCACTTCACAGGGGGCGTCGGTCGAGCGCATCGAGCTTTCCAAGCGCAAGAAAAACGGCAAGTACGTTTATGCCAAGGACGCCGATACCAACGAACCGTATCCGTTGCTCAAGCCCGTCGAGATGCCGAATTCGGAAAAGGTCGTGCGGTCGTTTCTTACGCCGCAGCTCCTGCTCGGGGGCAACTCGTTCCGGCTTGACGATCTGAACTGGACGGTTGTCGAGCGGACGGCGCGTTCGGTACGTTTCGAGGCGGTCCTGGAGGAAGCGGGTGGGGGGACGGCGCGGCTGCGGATTCACAAGACGTTCACGCTCAAACCCCATTCGGGGGTCATGGAGTTGCGGCTCGAGGCGGAGAATCCCACGTCGGATCCCGTCGATATCCAGCTCGAGCAGGCGGGGCCGGTCGGGATCAAGAAAGAGCACATCCAGTACGACATGCGCACATTGGTGCGCGCGCGCAAGTCGGACGGGGAGGTCAAGGTCAAGGGGTATCGGCGCAGCAACCTCAAGAAAGGCGTGGACCTGGGCTCGTCGATCGATCATTTTTTCTGGATCGCTTCGGCGAATCGGTACTTCGCCGTGTTCATGCGGCCGCTGGGCGGCCAGCCGCTCGAACCGGCGGATTTCGTCCAGAAGGCTTCGGGCAGCCTGTTGGTCCACGACACGAAGTGGAAGGGCCCGGGCGACTATTTCGCCCGTCTGTTGCTGACCGTGCGCACGCTCGCGCCTGGTGCGAAGGCGCAGTACGATTTCGAGATTTACGTCGGCACCAAGAACAACGACGACCTGGCCGCGGCCAATCCCGCTTATGCCGACCGCAAGCAGATCGGCTATGTGGCGGCGGCCGACGCCGACGCCCGCTGTTGCTGCACGCTTCCGATCATCACGAACGCCATGACGTGGTCGCTCGAATCGATCCGGCTGGTGGTGCGGAACTACGGGGTGGCGATCATCATTCTGGTTCTGATCATCCGGGCGTTGCTGCACCCGCTTTCGGTCTTTCAGCAGAAGTCGATGTATCGGATGCAGGAGGCCCAGGCCCGTCTCCAACCCCAGATCGCGGCGATCAAGGCCAAGTATCCGAACGACAAGCAGAAGCAGAACCAGGAGACGATGAAGCTCTACGCCAAGGAGGGCGTCAACCCGATGGCCGGTGTGATCGGCATGGTACCGATGCTGATCCAGATGCCGATCCTGATTTCGTTGTGGACCGCGCTCAACACGGATGTTCATCTGCGTCACGCGATGTTCGACCCGTGGTGGATCACGGACTTGGCGTCGCCCGACCAGTTCATCAAGTTCGCCCACCCGATCACGATACCGGTGCTGGGGCAATTGCCGCTGATCGGGCGGATGTTCAGTGAGATTCCGTCGATCAACCTGCTGCCGCTGCTGATGGGCGTGAGCATGTGGCTCCAGCAGAAATACATGCCCAAGCCGGGCATGGATGCCAAGCTCAAGGCCGCGCAGGCCCCCAGGCACGAAAAGCACGCCGGCATGTCGCCGGAGGATCAACTCCGGCAGCAACAGATGATGTCGTACCTGATGGCGGTCCTGTTCCCGCTCATGTTCTACTACTGGCCCTCGGGACTGAACCTCTACTGGTTCGCCACCAACGTGTTCGGCATCGGCGAATCGATCCTGATCCGCAAGCAGCTCAAGGCCGAGAAGGAGCGGCGCGAACGGGAAGGCCCCCAGCCGGCCAAGCCGAAGAAATCCACCGGGCCGGTGGGGCGCTTTTTCAAACGGCTGGCCGAGCAGGCCGAGGAGCTTCAGAAAAAGGCCGACGAGCTTTCGCAGAACTCTGGTCGGCGGGACGACAACAAGCGGGGACGCAAGCGTTGAGCCCGGCCGGCCACCCCCATCTGCCGCCTTCCGATCAGGCCGAAGTCCTGCGAAAGCTCGCCGAGGCGGCGGCCCGGGTTGGTGGTGAGGTCGCACGCGAGGCATTCGGACGCCGACAGGTCGTCAGTCTCAAGCCCGACCGCAGCGAAGTGACCGAGGTTGATTTCGCGGCCCAGCGCGCCATCGTGGACTACCTTCGAGCGCGGCGCCCCGATGATGCGTTCGTGGGCGAAGAATCCGAAGACGTCGAGCGTGGTCCGGCCACAGTCCCGTCTGACGTGGAAACGTGGTGGATCATCGACCCGATCGACGGAACGCGGAACTACATCCGGGGCGTACCGTCGTTTTCCTGCTCGGTGGCGGCCATGCGCGGCGGGTTGCCGGTCGCCGGGGCGGTGTACGAACCGATCGCCGACTTGATGTACAGCGCGGCGGCTGGTGGCGGCGCGCGTATCAACGGGCGGCGGGTGAAAGTCCACGGTTGCGACGCCGATCCGCCGGCGGCTGCGCCGGAAAAGCTGCTGGTGGCGGTACCCAGCGCGCGGCGGGAGGCGACGCGCGCGCTTGTGAGCCTGGTAGTGGAGCGCCACGTCGTCCGCAACTACGGCTCGGTGGCGTTGCATCTGGCGATGGTCGCCGCGGGCCAGCTCGACGCGGCGGCGGCGGGCAACCCCAAGCTTTGGGACATTGCCGCCGGGTTGTTGCTCGTGACCGAGGCGGGTGGTGTGGTGTCATCGCCGAGCGGGGCACCGATTCTTCCGATCGACCCGGGGGCCGGGGTGGGGCGCGAACTGCCGGTGCTGGCCGGCAGCCGGGCCGCGCACGCGCGATTGCTGCGCGAGCTCGGCGCGTCGCGAGGATAATGGCGCCGGCCGGCCCACCGCGAAGGAGGTGGCAGATGTCGCATACCGCCGGCGAGTTCGGCATCACTCCCGAAACCTACGATGCGCTCGTGGATTGGCCGCGGCGCTTGGCCAACGAAGAGCCCTTCTACCGCGATCTGTTCGCGCAGGTCGGCGCGCGGCGAGTGCTGGATGCCGCCTGCGGCACGGGACGCCACGCCGCGTGGTTTCATTCGTGGGGG
>JALSRY010000165.1 GCA_026984555.1 Phycisphaerae bacterium | reverse complement strand
GCGCTGCGGCGCGGCCGTTGGTGGGTGGACGCTGCAACCCGTGTGGTCGCGGGGATACCTGTACGTCGGCACTCCGCCCCCCGGCACCGATCCGAGCCAGCCCTACACCGAGTTGTGCATTCTCAACACGCAACGCCAGCCGGACGACCCCGGCTTCGTCGTTTCCGTACACGCGGGTGCCGGTGCGAGCCCGGCGGTCGCGGACGGGACGGTTTACTCGCTCGGAACCGCCGGGCTGCTCGCGTTCGACCCTTCGTTCGAATGTCTCGCCGATCTCGACGGAGATGGGGTCGTCGGGATCGCGGATCTGGTGATGCTGCTGTCGGCGTATGGAGGGCAACGTACGACCGGGGATGGTGTATATGATTCCGATGCGGACCTCAACCGCGATGGCGTCGTCGACTTGGGCGATCTCGCGCTCATGACGGGGGTGTATGGAGCAGCATGTCCGTAGGATCGCGTTCAATTCGGTCGGTCAGGCGGCAGACGCGGCAAGACGCGCCGCGCGCCGCTTCGCTCTTGCGATGTTCGCCGCCGGCGTTCACGCTCGTCGAGCTGTTGGTCGTCGTTGCGATCATCGCGATGCTGATGGGGATGTTGTTGCCGGCGTTCGGCGCCGCCAGGGAGCACGCTCGCAGCGTCCGCTGTCTGGCCAACCTGCACCAGATGGGTTGCGGCTTTCATCTCTACGCGCAGGACTACAGCGGGCGGGCGATGCCGCTGGCCTATTTCCGCGATTGGCCCATGACGTATTGGTACGGTCGCGAGCGTGACGCCGGCGGGGTCGATCAGACCCGTGGTTTCCTCTGGCCCTACCTTCAGAGCGATGTCCGCGAGCACGGTGTCTACGAGTGCCCGGCCCAGCCGCTGGGGACGATCGACCGCCTCCAGGGCGCCTGGGGCACCGTCACGAGCACCTATGGCTACAACGGCTATTTCCTCAGCCCCGAGACGACCCCCGGCTGGGCCGAGCAGATCGCCTTTCGCCCCTGGCAGAACCTCGACACCATGTCCCAGCCGCAGCAGGTCTTCGTGTTCGCGGATACCATGATCGACTGGTTCGGGAACGTGAAGAACTGCGCCCTGCTCGATCCGCCGTTTCTGTACCGCCGCTCGACACGCACGTGGCGCCGGAACGAACGCCCGACGACGTCGTTTCGACACGCCGATTCGGCCAACGCGGTCTGTGCCGACGGTCACGCCGGCTCGTTTGCATTCGATCCCGACTTGCTCACCTCCTCCGAGTTTCGCATCGGTTCGGTCGGTCCCGACAACGCCCCCCACTACGTCCCCGACTGGCGCGAATGGTAGCCGGCGTGGTTTCGAATCATCGGCTCTTGGGGCACAATACACCCTTGTGAGCTCCGAGCGTTCCGCCGCACAATCCGATGAGCATCCCGTTGCGGGTACCACGCGCGATGCCGAGCGCGTGACCGCCGCGCTGCGCGAGGTGCTGCGTGCCATGATCGACGGCTACGCGCGGCAAGCGGACGCGGATGCCGGGCCAACGGTGGCGGGTCGCCGGGCGGAGCTGATTCTCGCCGAAGCCGCTTTGCGCCACGCATGTGTTCCCGCGGCCGTTCGCCCGCCGCAACTCGCGGTCCTCGGGCCGACCCAGACGGGCAAGAGCACGGTCGTCAACCTGATCGTGGGCCAATCGCTGGCCCGCGTCAGCCCGCTGGCGGGGTTCACCGTATCGCCGCAGGGATTCCTCCTGGGGGGAGTGGAGCCATCGCCGGGCTGGACGTCGGCGTTGCCGGCGGAGTGGGTTCGCCGGCCGATCGACGGGTTGGCCAGCGGGGCCCAGCGTCGGGCGGCGACGCCGCCTACATCCCCGGAGTATGCCCTGGTGGCGCCGGAAGCCGACATCCCCCCGCCAGCGGGATTGCCGCCGTGCGTCGTCTGGGACACGCCGGATTTCGACTCGCTGGCGGCAGGCGGGTACCTGGGGGGTGTGCTCGAGATCGCCGCGCTGGCGGACGTGCATGTGCTCGTGCTGAGCAAGGAGAAATACGCGGACCTGACCGTTTGGGAGTTGTTGGAGCGGCTGGCGCCGCTGGGGCGTCCGCTGGTGGTGGTACTCAACAAGCTTCCCGGCGAGGGCGGCGACGCGGTGGTAGCGGCGTTGCGCGGACGATTGGAGGCGCTGGCCGGTCCGTATGCCCACGCTCCCGTCGTGCGTTTGGCGTATCTCCCCGGGTTGGCCGCGGGAGAAGACGCCGAGATTCTGCCGGAGGTGTGGGAGCTGCGCGACGCCGTTGCCACACGTCTCAAGGCCGCGCATGCCGTGCGCCGGGCGGCGGGCGTCCGCGCGGTGATCGCCGCTCGCTGGGACCGCTGGACCGAGCCGGTCGAGGCCGAGGCGGCCGCCATCGACGCCTGGCGCGAACGTGTCGCCCAGGCGTTGGCGGAGGCGGCCGAAAGCTACCGCCGGGATTTTCTCGACCACCCGCAGCGGTTCGATACTTTCCGCCGGGCGACGGTCGAACTCCTGCGGTTGCTCGAGCTGCCCGGCATCGGCGGGCCGCTGAGCCAGGTTCGGGAGGTGTTGTCATGGCCTGCCCGCAAGCTGTTCGCGGCGCGCCAAGCCTGGGCGGCGCGGCGCATCCGTGAGCGTGGCGTTCATCGCGGCGCGGGTAGCGAGGAAACCGTGCTGTTCGAGTTGATCGAGCATCTCCTGACCACGCTACAGCGCGACGCCGCCCGGCGGGCCGGTTCCGCGTCGCCCGGTTCGGCGGTCTGGCGGGCCATCGTTTCGCGGCTGGATCAGCACGAGGGTCGTTTGCGCATGACGTTCCAGCAGGCGGCTCGGACCCAGCGGGAAGAATTCATCCCCCAGATTCACGCCACCGCCAGCCGCTTATACGAGACCCTGCGCGCCAGGCCCACGCTGCTCAACACGCTGCGGGGCGTGCGGGCGACGGCGGATGCCGCTTCGGTCATCATGGCGATCAAGTTGGGTGGATTGAACGTCAACGACCTCGTATTCGCGCCCGCGATGCTCGGCCTGATGTCGATGCTCACCGAGGGGGCGCTCGGTTCGTACATGACCCGCGCCGCCGCCCAGCTCAAGGCCCGGCAGTTCGAACATGTGCGCACCAGGCTCATCGAAGGCGTGTTCGCGGGCGAGCTCCACGCTCTGGCGGCCGGGCTCGAGGGCGAGGGGCTGTTCGCGATCACGCGTGGCCAGCTCTACGCCGCCCGCGCCGCGCTCGATACTTGGGAGGACTCGGCCGATGGCTGAAACCTTCGCGGAAATCGTGGAGCTCGCGCGCGCGTGGTTCGAACGCGCCCGGGAGGCCGGCTATCTCACCCGGGAAGACCTCGAACGGTTCGAGGCCCTCGGCACCCGCGGTCCCGCGGACCTGTTCGCCGACCAGCGGGCCCGCCCGCTCGTCGTGGCGTTTTTCGGCGGCACGGGCGTGGGCAAGAGCAGCCTGCTCAATCGTCTCGCGGGTGAGGACATCGCCCGCACCGGCGCCGTCCGCCCCACATCGCACGAAGTGACCGTTTACGTGCATCGGTCCGTGGAGCTCGCCGAGCTGCCGCCGGAACTGCCCGTCGAACGCGTGCACGTCCGGCGACACCACGACGACTCCCGCCGCGATATCCTCTGGATCGACGCGCCGGACATCGACAGCGTTGAACGCGAGAACCGCACGTTGGCGCTGGCCTGGTTGCCCCATGTGGACCTGCTCGTGTACGTCGTCAGCCCCGAGCGTTACCGCGATGATGTGGGGTGGCGCGTGCTGCGCGAGCGCGGGGGGCGGCACACCTGGCTGTTCGTGATGAATCGTTGGGACGAGGGCCGACCCGAACAACGCGACGATTTCACCCGGATGTTGCGCGAAGCCGGTTTCGGCGATCCCGTCGTTCTGTGCAGCAGTTGTGCCTCCGGCGACACGCGCCCCCCGGAAGGCGACGAATTCCCGCGGATCGAGGCGACGATTCGAGCCGTGCTCGACAAGCACGGCGTGGAGGAGCTCGAGCGGCTCGGCCAGCGCGGCCGGCTCGTCGAGCTGCGGGGCATCCTGCGCGCGGCCGCCGATCGGCTCGGCGACGACGACATCTGGAGGCGGATCGAGACGGCCG
>JALSRY010000164.1 GCA_026984555.1 Phycisphaerae bacterium | reverse complement strand
GGCGCGGCCCTGCTCGCCGTGCCCCGGCTGGAGACCGCCGGTCCGGGTGGCGGGGCGACGGCGGCGGTGGCGCGGCGGCCGCTGATGGCGGGGGCGGCGCCGGGTGACGAAGGCCGGTCGGCGAAGCTGCCCGAGTGGCTCAACTACATCGACTGGTGCCACCTGATCATCCTGAATCTCGCGTTCGTGATGCTGTTCGTGGGGATCATCCTGGGGGCGGTCTGGGCGGATTACTCCTGGGGTCGGCCGTGGGGCTGGGATCCCAAGGAGGTCTTCGCCATGAACACGTGGATCGTGTACGCTATCCTGATCCACATGCGGTTCGTGGTGAGGCGTCGCGGGTTGTGGACGGCGTGGCTGTCCATCGCGGGATGCCTGATGATGGCGTTCAACTGGTGTTTCGTGAATTTCTTTATCGTCGGCCTGCACAGTTACGCATGACACGCCGGCCGGCGGCCGGAGACCAACTTCCATGAAACGGACCTTCGCGCTGACGAGTGCGGCCCTGTTGGCCGCGGGGACATTGCTGCTGGCGGGTTGCGAGCAGAAGTCGCAGCCCCCTACCCCGGCATCCGGCGAGAAACCGGCGCCGGCCGGCAAAGCCCAACCGAAGCCGGCGTCGGCGCCGGCGGTGACGGCGCAAGACCTGGAACAGGCGGGGCAGGCGATCAAGAAGAGCATCGAGCCGAAGATGCCGGCGTTGCCGCCGGGGCACCCGCCCCTGGATGGAAAACCGGCGGCGCCACCGCCGTCGCCGGCGCAGGCCCAGCTTCCGCCCGGCCACCCGCCGATGGGCGCGAGCGGGAAGGTGCTGCAATACACCGTACCGAAGGCGTGGAAAGCCGAAGCCCCCGCCAGCCGGATGCGCAAGGCCCAGTTCGCGTTGCCGGGGAAGGGCGAGGAAAAGGCCGAGCTGGTGGTCTACTACTTCGGGAAGGGCCAGGGTGGTCCGATCGCCGACAACCTCTCGCGCTGGCGCAAGATGTTCGTGGACCAGGACGGCAAGCCGGTGGGCGAAGATGCGGTGAAGGAGGAGAAGTTCAAGGCGAACGGGCTCGATGTGACGGTGCTGGACGTCACGGGGGTGTACCAGGCGGCGATGATGCCGGGGGTGACGCCGACGACCTCGACGCACGGGAATTATCGCATGTTGGCGGCCATCGTCGAGACGCCGGACGGACCGTGGTTTTTCAAAGCGATCGGCCCGGCGGAGACGATCGGCGCGCAGCGGGACAACTTCATGCAGTTCATGCACTCGGTGAAATACTGAGCGCCGGCGGGCGGGGGCCGGCTGGGCGCCGCGGCGTGGCACCGGGGTGCGCCGATCATTGGCCGCGGATCTCGTTCAAACGGTCGCGCAGCTCGGCGGCGGTTTCGTAGTCTTCGCGGGCGAGGGCTTCC
Organism: Phycisphaerae bacterium; assembly: GCA_026984555.1. Taxonomy (GTDB): domain Bacteria; phylum Planctomycetota; class Phycisphaerae; order UBA1845; family Fen-1342; genus JALSRY01. Next base: position 2,701 of record JALSRY010000164.1, on the reverse strand, counting down.
TGCAACCGGGCGTGGATGCGGGGCGGGGCATCGGACGGCATCGCGGCGATGACCTCGTCGCGCAGGGCTTCGAGCACCTCGAACTCGCCGTCGGCGGAGATGTCGTCGGGCAGGTCGGTGTTTTGTTCCCAGAGAGCGACCTCGCGGATGCCCTGTTCGGCGATTTCGAGGGCCTCCTCGAAACGCCGGGCGGCCATCGCCCGGTATGTACGGGCGCGGATGTTCATCATCAGGACATACGCACGCTGGGATTCGAGGGCGGTGCGGTCGTACTCGGTTTCGGCGTAGCGTTGGCAGAGGTCGATCACGCGCAGGTTTCGGGCGGTATCGCGTTCGACGCCGTCGTATTCTTCGAGGACGAAGAGCGAGAGGTAGCGTTGATAGTAGAGGTGGGCTTCTTCGCGCAGGTCGCGGCAATCCTCGGGCAGGAGGAAGAAGCCCTCGTCGGAGCCGTGGCGGGCGATGTGCTCGCGCAAGCGGGCCTCGAAGAACGAGAGCATCGATTCGCAGCCGTAGGGCCGGCGGCCGTCGGGTCGGCCCGCGGGTTCGAACTGGAGAACGCCGAGGTCGACGCGGGTCTGGATTTTCTCCCGGCCGTCGCGTCCGATGATCTTGCGGACCGAGATCTTTCCCGGCTCGTAGTCCCACCCGTCCAGAATGGTTCTCAGGTCACGTATCATGGCATACGGTGTATCGGCAACGGCGGCGGGACGGGTGAACTGGGCTGGCGAGGGCTGCGCGGGCACGTTGCGGGAGATCGGGTTGGCGAGGCGGTTTCCGGGCGACCGGGGCCATCCGGCGGCGACGGGACGCGGGAGATCGGGTAGCAGGGGCGCGTAGCAGATGCGGGTAATCGCGGGGACACGACGAGGCGCGCGGTTCGAGGCACCGGCCGGCCGGGGGACGCGTCCGATCACGGATCGGGCGAAGGAAACGATTTTCAACATCGTGGGGCACCGCCTGGGGCGCTTGGGGGACTTATCGGACATCGCCGTGCTGGACCTGTTCGCGGGCAGCGGCGCGTTCGGGATCGAGTGCCTATCGCGCGGGGCGCGGTCGTGCCTTTTCGTGGAGCGCGATCGGCGGGCGTTGCGTGTTTTGCGCGCGAACCTGCAAAAGCTCAAGTTGGTCGAGGTGGCGCGCACGGCGAGCGAAAACGCCTGGACCATGCGGATTCCCGCCTGTCCGGGCGGCTACGGCCTCATCTTCGTGGACCCCCCCTACCGCGACGTTGCGGAACCGTTCCGCGTGCTGTCGCTGCTGGAGCGGTTGGCGCCGCGGCTGGCCGAAGACGGCCTGATCGTGTTTCGCCACGCCGCCGAGACGGCCTTCGACGCGAGCGATGCTCACGGCGTGGGATGCGTGGACGACCGCACGATCGGGAGTATGCGGCTGTGGTTGCTGGAACGGTCGGGGGCGTCCGCGGCGGAAGATGATTGATCACGCCTGGGGGACGAGGGTCTCGGGCCAGGCGAAGTTGGAGAAAATCCCCCCGGTGTGGATGAACACGACCGGGCGTTTTCGGCCGAACCGCCCGGCGCGGATGCCGTCGAGCAGGGCGCAGAATGCCTTGGCGGTATAGACGGGGTCGAGCACGACGGCTTCGCAGCACGCGAGCAGGCGGGCGGCATCGTTGGCGGGGGCGAGCGGGACGGCGTAACCCTGTCCGACGTAGCCGTCGATCAGGTTGATCGCAGCGGGATCGAAACGCGCGGGGAGCTTGAACTCGTCGATGGCGGCGGCGCAGAGGCGTTCGACGCGGGCGCGATGGTACGCGGCCGCATCGCTGACGGGAACCGCCCAGAGCGTCCAGTCGTCGAGGTGGTGGATCAGTTTCCCGAGAACAAGGCCGGCGTAGGTCCCGCCCGAGGAGATGGGGACCACGATGTCGCACCCGCCGCGCAACCGGCCGAGCTGTTCGGCCAGCTCGGCGGCGGCGCGGATGTATCCCCAGCAGGCCAGGGGCTCTGAGGCCCCCATCGGTGTGAACCGGGCGACGTGCCCCGCGGCGCGCTCCTCGCGCAACACGTCCGCGACGATCCGGTCGCGCTGCTCCTCGAAGTGCGCGCGTTCGTACGCGCTGACCCGAGCGCCGAACAACAGATCGAGGAGGTGGTTTCCCAGCGGCGGCCCCGGTGGCGGCGGGGGGCGCAACAGCAGCCGACAACGCAAGCCCACCCGGGCGCATGCAGCCGCGGTCGCCCGGCAATGGTTGGATTGCGGCGTTCCCTCGGTGACGAGCGTATCACAGCCGCGCGCGAGCGTGTCGGCGACGATGTATTCGAGCTTGCGGACCTTGTTTCCGGAGAGCTCCAAGCCGGTCAGATCGTCTCGTTTGAGCAGGATTTGGCGCGCGCCGACCTCTCGTTCGAGGCGACGGAGCCGAACCAAGGGGGTCGGAAGGTTTGCCAGCACTCTGCGCGGTGGATGCCTGACGGGCATGATCGGCGCTCCTGTGTGCCGCTCCGCGCAGATTGTATCACGCAAATGGGCATGCCGGGGGCCGGGCTGGCTGAAAAGGACGAGGCGGACCAGGGCAATTTGCATGGTCGCCGGTCCCTGCCTGTCTTCAAGATGTGAACAACACCCGGGAGTTCCACCGGATGCAATCCGGTGCCACAGGGAGGTTCTCACCGGATGCAATCCGGGGCCACAGGGAGGTTCTCACCGGATGCAATCCGGGGCCACAGGGATATTGGGA
>JALSRY010000163.1 GCA_026984555.1 Phycisphaerae bacterium | reverse complement strand
AGCTGGAAATCAGGAACGGCTCGACCCCCATATCGAGCAGGCGGGTCGTCGCCGACACCGAGTCGTTCGTGTGGAGCGTGCTGAACACGAGGTGGCCGGTGAGGGATGCGTTGATGGCGGTTTCGGCGGTTTCCAGGTCGCGAATCTCGCCGACGAGAATCACATCGGGGTCGTGCCGCAGGAACGCCCGCATGGCCCGGGCGAACGTGAGCCCGACCTTGGGCAGGGCCTGCACCTGGTTGATGCCGTCGAGGTAGTATTCGACGGGGTCTTCGATGGTGAGGATCTTGAGCTCGGTGCTGACGATCGCGCTCAAGGCGGCATACAGCGTGGTCGTCTTACCGGAACCGGTCGGGCCGGTCACGAGCACGATCCCGTGGGGGCGATGGATCAGGTCGTCGAAGCGTTCGAACACGTCGCCTTCCATGCCCAGATCGTGCAGGTTCAGGCTGACGGCGCTGCGATCGAGGATACGCAGCACGACTCCCTCGCCGAACGTCATCGGGATGATGCTGACGCGCAGGTCGATCTCGCGGCCGTGGGCGCGCAGCTTGATGCCGCCGTCCTGGGGCAGCCGTTTTTCGGCGATGTTCAGGCCGGACAGGATCTTGATGCGGCTGATGACGGCGTTCTGGAAACGGCGGATTTCGGGGGGGACGTTGGCGTGGTGCAGCACACCGTCGATGCGGTAGCGCACCTGGAAATCGTTCTCGAACGGCTCGAAGTGGATGTCGCTGGCGCGCTGGTCGATGGCTTCGAGGAAGATTTCGTTGACCAGCTTGATGACGGAAGCTTCCTGGGCCATCTGCACGTCGAGGTCTTCCGACTCGACGCGCATCTCGTCGACGACCTCGATGTCATCGCCGGCGTCGGCGACCATCTCGGTCAGCACGTCGCCCGCGACGCCGTAGAACGCTTTGATCATCTTGTGGATCGTGTCGCGGGTCGCGAGGACGGTCTCGACGGGCATGTTGATCGCGGCGCGGAGGTCGTCGATCGCGTACATGTTGTAGGGGTCGGAGGTTGCGACGCGGATGGCCCGGCCGTTGCGGGACACGGGCATCAGGCCGTACTTGTGGACGATGCGGCTGGGGACGAGGCGGACGACGTCGGGGTCGATGTCTTTTTCCGATAATTCGACGACGGGCATCGCGAAATGCTCGCCACACACCTTGAGGACATCGCGTTCCTTGACCAGTCCCATGCGAATGAGCACCTGGTCGATGCGATCGTTGCCGTTTTGCCGGGCAGCCGCCTCGGCGAGCTGCTCGGGCGTAATCAGTCCTTTCTTGACCAGTGCCTCACCCAACGGCATCGTACAACCTCTTTTGCATCAATGACTTAACGGACATGCACGCCGCACCGCGCGCCGTTCCCGTCTTTTATACACGCCATCGACCATCCGATTGCAGGACGTTACCGGCCAGGGGAAGGATTGGCCAGTACCGCCGGCCGACGCCTCGCGATTCTATTTTTTCTTGCGCCGGTGGGCGTCCACCAATGCCGCAACCCGGGCGATGTGTTCCGGTCCCGTGCCGCAGCACCCCCCCAGGATATTCGCGCCCGCGTCCAGCAGCGTCGGCACGTGCTTGCCGAACTCCTCCGGCGTTTGCTTGTAGACCGCGCGGCCCTGTTCGAGTTCGGGCAGCCCCGCGTTGGGCTTGACCCACAGCGGCAACCGGGTGTGGGCGCGCAGGGCCACGACCGCGGGCAGAATCGTCGCAATCCCCACGCCGCAGTTGCAACCCACCGCGGCGGCGCCGTTCTCCTGGAGTGCCGCGGCAGATTCTTCCGCCTTGACGCCCATCATCGTGCGGGTGCGCTGCGGCCCGGAATCGAACGACATGCTGGCGATGACGGGCAGGCCGGTCGCGGTGCGTGCCGCTTCGAGCGCGATGAGGATTTCGGCCAGCTCGGAAAACGTTTCGAGCACGATCAGGTCCGCCCCGCCCTCGGCCAGCGCCGCCGCCTGGGCCGCAAACGCCTCGCGCAGCGTCTCCGGGCGGGCCTCGCCGACCGCGAGGATTTTGCCGCTGGGGCCGATCGAACCGGCGACCAGCGCGCCGCTGTCGCCGACGGCCTCGCGAGCCAGCTCCGCCCCCCGGCGGTTGATCTCGGCGAGGTCGAAGTCGTTGCCGTGTCGGGCGAAGGCCGGTGCGTTGGCCGCGAACGTGTTGGTCGTGATGAAGCGGGCGCCCGCGGCGACATACTCCCGCGCGAGGGCCGTCACCAGGTGGGGGTGGGTGAGGTTGGCCAGCTCGGCCGGGGCAGCGGCTGGAACGCCGCGGGCCTGGAGCTGGGTGGACCAGCCGCCATCCGCAACGGTTACGTCGCCGGCGTATTGGGTCAGGTCGATGGGCATGTCAGGACTCCGGCGGAGGGGGTGAGGACGCGACGAGTGCGCGAAGACGATGGAGTATGTCTGGGGGCTCGCCGGGGCCTTCGTAGGTCAGCGGGCCGTCGTAGCCGACACGGCGCAGGGCCGCGAGGACGGCCGGCCAGTCCACGCTGCCTTCGCCGAGCGGACAGAAGCCCGCCGCGCCGGGCCGGGCGAGGTCGTAATCCTTCACATGAACACGCGCGATCTTGTGGCCGAGAGCTGCGATCCAGTCTTCCGGGTAGCTCAGCGGCATGAGGTTGCCGATGTCGAGGTACCACGCCACCCGCGGCGAGTTGATCCGCTCGATCAACTCTGCGGCTTCGAGCGGGGAAAGCAGGAAGCGGTTCCACACGTTCTCGAGCGCGATGGTCACGCCACGCTCTTCCGCCTCGTGTCGCAAGGCCAGCAACGCGTCGAGCACGCGATGCAGCGCGTCGGCGTACGAAACGCGGGGACGTGCGTCGTCGGCGCGCCCGACCACCGCCGGCACGACCAGGATCGCGTCGGTGCCGAGCGTTTCGGCCATGCGCAACATGGTACGCGTTCGCTCCACGGCCAAGGCCCGTCGTTCGGGCCGCGGGTCGGCGTAGTGCACGGTCCAGAAGGCTCCCGAGGCCAGCGAAGCGACCGCCAAGCCGGCCCGGTCGCAAGCCTCGCGCATGGCCACCAGAAGCCGCCTGTTCGTGTCGAAATGCAGCGGACCCGCCTCGTCCACGGTGAGCTCGATCGCGTCGAACCCGGCCGCGGCGGCGGCGGCACACCGGCGCTCGATGGGCATCTGCGGTGGAAATGTCCAGCCGTTGAGCGCAAGTTGCATCGTGCAGCCCCGTCTTGGCAACGCGGAATCCCATCGTGTTCGGCCAACGCGCCGCGCGTAAGCGTAGCACGGCGTGGCGGCTGGTCGCAACAGCGGACTCGCGGGCCGAAAGGGAATCGCACTTTCCTGATTCGGCCGGGTTGTTCCGAGCAGCGCAGTCGCCCCCGGCCGATTCCTGCCGCGCGGGTATTCGAGAAACCCTGGGAAACCAGCCGTACCCTGTCGCGCCGGCGCCCGCTCGGCTCGCGATGTCGGGAGCTTATCCAAACCGCTGCCCGGCGTTTATCATGACTGCCACGCGACCCGCGCGGGATGCGCAGGGCGCCCGCGGACCGGACCGAAGACCATGAGCAACGATTTCGGCGTCGAGTATCATTTGTGGAGCTACGCGAACGAGCCGGGCGAGCTGCTCGACCGGTTGATCGGCGAGGTCGGCATCGACCATGTGACCGTCCCGGTCGTGACCGGCCCGCTCGAACACTTCCGCATCGCCCCGCCGAGCCCGCCCAACCTGTTCACCACGGCTGGTGGCTGGCACTTTCCGCCGGCAGCCGAGGCGTATCGTGGCTGTGCCGTTCGCCCGCGCACGGCCCGGTGGTTCGGCAAGCGTGACGTGCTCGCGCGGGTGGCGACGATCGTCGCGAAACACCGTGTCCGGCTGGTGTGCCGGCTCGATGTACGGTCCTGCCGGCCGTTGCTCGAGCACGAGCCGCACCTCAGTACGCGCAACGCCTGGGGCGATGCGGCTCCAGGCGCCGGGCTGTGCGTGCTCCATCCGGACACGCGTGAGCTGTTGCGGGCGACCGTCCGAGATCTTCGCCGTTACGAACCCGCCGGCTTCCAGCTCGTGGACTGGGCACCGGACCTGGCGGTCGATCGTGGGTTGCCCCGGCCGCTCAGCCATACGCCGGT
>JALSRY010000162.1 GCA_026984555.1 Phycisphaerae bacterium | reverse complement strand
TGCGTAGTCGGCGCGGTCGTGGCGGCGGCTTGGGGAGCGGGCTGCGGCGTGGCTCCGAGCTTTCGGACCGCGATTTCTCCCCGGCTGATCTCGGTCACCTTGGCCTTGAGCAACGCCAGCCAGCCATCAGCCTCCACCGCCAGCTCTTCTTTCGTCAGTGGCTTGAGCAGCAGGGCCAGCTCTTCGACGCCGATCTCGGGATCGGCGGTGGTAACGGCGGTGGGCTTCACGTCGGCGGCAATCGCCGTCGCCGAAATGGCGATCAGGCCGCATAGCATGGCGGACCACAGCCACGGCGACCGGTGCGCGTGGGTTGGCATGGTCATGATGGCTGGTACTCCCTGTTGGGAAAAGCACAGGATGGCATGGAAACAGGTGGCGGCCGGCGCCGTGAGCCGAACCGCCACCGAAGTGCGCGACGATCACTCCAGTTCCAGGAGAATGTTCGCGTAATAGGTTTGGTCGAGACGTTCGGCCCCGTTGGCCGGGATCGCCTTGTACTGGTAGCGTGCGCCGAGTTTGAATTTCCACACGTCGCTGTCGCCGATCGGAAAGATGAACGCCGAATCGGAAACGAGGCGGTAGTCACGCACGGAATCGAACGTGGGATAGTACGTCATGCTGTGGGTAAACCGCAGCCAGGGGGTGAAGTCAATGCGATAATCGAGGCCGAGATCGGCCTGGGCGGTGTTGGTGGGATCGTCGCGGAACTCGTTGCCGTCCGCATCCTCCTGCGGCAGATACGTTTCGTGCAGGAAACCGATACCGCCGCGGGTCTTGAGCTCGTGGTGCTCCTTCTTGATCCAGTAGTAGCCGGCACCCAGCGCGGTCGAGAGGCGGAATTCGAGGTTCTCGAACTCGTCGTATTCCATCTCGACGCTGCCGTAGCCGAAGAGGCGCTCGGTGAACAGATACTCGTAGTACGCACCAGCGATTGCTTCGGCGACGTTGCGCTGGCGGTGGTCCTCGCCATAGTGTCCGATCGCATAGAGTTTGAGCAAGTCGTGGTCGGTCTTGTGGCGGGCCTCGATGCGCCCGCGTGCCGTAAAGACCTTGTTGTTTCCTTCCTGGTAGAGCAGCCCGGCTTCCATGCTCAGCGACCATTTGCCCCGGGCGGCTTCGGCATCCTTGCGCGCCTGGGCGACCTGCTCTTCCATCGCGAGGGTTTCAGGGCTCTTGGCTCCCTTGGGCCAGATCGCGTCGATGCGCTTGACGTCGACCGGGATGCCACCCATCTGGGTTTGCACGACGGCTCGCTTGACGGACGGCTGCCACTTGACCGGACCGACCAGGCGATCGCCGGTGTCCATGCCGACATTGACGGGCTGGTCGGTGGCGACGCTGGCAACGAGGGAGGATTCGATCTCCAACGTGCCGGCGAACTTGGTTTCGAGAATCAGTTTGCCGTCGCCCATGCGTACGATCTTGCCGAGCAGCCGGCTGCCGTCGGTGAGCGTGACGGTATCCGCCACGCTGGTCGATGCGATGAGAGTGAGTCCCGCCGCCAGCAACACGGCGGTGGCTGAATAACGTTTCATGAGTTCATGCCTTTCGATACGCGGGGAATCCAAAGGAGAATCCGATCGCATCCCGCCGTGGGCGCTCGCTGGGCGTGCGCAGTGCCGGGGCGGAGCGGAAGCGTCACGCTAATCCACGTGCGAGCGACGAGGCGGGCCGCCGTCTAGTTCTTGTGGTCGAACTGGTCGAAGAACCGGTTGATGCCCTCATCGACGGCGTTTTCGATGGGCGTCAGAATCCACGAGCGTACGAGAAACGAAACCACCTCGCGTCCATCGAGCGTGACCGTGCTGGTGGTGGTGAACTGGCCGAGGTCGCAACTGGTGAAGGGCGAGGCGAGCAGGACGCCGGCGGCGCCGAGTGCCAAGGTCCGCTTGATACGGGCGAGTCGTCCATACGTGCGAGTGTTCATGTGGGTACTCCTGTGCAAGAGAAAACAAAAACACCAATGAAACCTTGACCGCAGGCCCTCGCAGGGAATGCCCGGGGCATCCGTTTGCGATGCCTGATCGGTTCAGTATGTAACACGTCCGTGTGTATGCCGGGGAGTCATGCACGCGTCCCACCCGGCGCGCCTGGAAGGAACCCATTCCCACCGCTCGGTGTGAACGCTACTATCGCCCGAGCCGGATGTCAAACGTGCCGGTCGCGCGGGCGCAGCGGCGGCGACACGCCGGCGGTTCCTGGGAGACGTCACGACAGATGTCCGAGTCGGTTCGATTGCGGGTCAACGAGATTTTCCACTCGATCCAGGGCGAGGGAACCCGCGCGGGGCTGCCGTGCGTTTTCGTTCGCCTCACCGGCTGTCACCTGCGCTGCACCTATTGCGACTCGGTATACGCCTTCACCGAAGGCCGACAGATGACGCTCGACGAGGTCTACGACGCCGTCGCCGCGTTCGACTGCCCGCTCGTGGAAGTCACCGGCGGAGAGCCGTTGTTGCAGCCCGGGGTCTACCCGCTCCTGGAGGGGTTGCTCGCACGCTTCGAAACCGTGTTGCTCGAAACGTCGGGAGCGCTGAGCATCGCCCGGGTGAGCCCGCGCGTGGCGCGGATCGTCGATCTCAAGTGCCCTTCGAGCGGCGAATGCGCGCGAAACGACTGGTCCAACATCGCCCGGCTCACTTCTCGTGACGAGGTGAAATTCGTGATCGCAACGCGCGCAGACTACGAGTGGGCGTTGCACGCCGTGCGGGAGCACGATCTGGCCAAGCGCTGTCCGGTGTTGTTTTGCCCGGTCGCGGCGCCTCCGGAGCACGATTGCCTGCCGGGCGCGCCCCCCGCGTTGGCGCCGGCGACGCTGGCCGGGTGGATGCTCGCCGACCGGGTTGGCGTGCGTTTGGGACTCCAGTTGCATAAGATGATTTGGCCCGACCGGCATCGTGGTGTCTGACGCCGACCGTCACAAGGCAGCGTCGCCCGTCCGTGTCGAGCGAGCCCCAGGAGCGTACCGCGTCGATGCAAACCAGGCTGACCAAAACGTTCACGTTCGAGGCGGCGCACCAGTTGCCGCATTTCCCCGAGGGCCACAAGTGCCGGCGGCTGCACGGCCACAGCTTCAAAGTCGCGGTCGAAGTCGCGGGCGAGGTCGATCCGGCGACGGGAATCCTGCTCGATTTTGGCGAGATCAAGGCGGCCTGCCGGCCGATCCGCGACCGGCTCGACCATCATTATCTCAACGAGATCGAGGGGCTCGAGAATCCCACCGCGGAAAACCTCGCCCGCTGGATCTGGGACCGGTTGCGTCCACGTTTGCCGATGCTCTCGAAGGTCACGGTCTTCGAGACGTGTACCAGCGCTTGCGAATACGCCGGCGGATGAGCCACGGCGGGGGCGCGAGGAACGCCGGGCGGCGCGACACAGGCAGAAACCCCCGTGACCAACCAGCGGTCATATAACAACATTCGCATAGACATATCCGTGGTCATGGTAGGAAAATGTCGCAGGCAAGCGCGCCACGGACTTGGCGCCGCGGCTCCCGAGTCGTCTAATGGCGGCTGAGCGCGTCCCGGCGCGGGGACGCCCACACGGACGCCGCGATTCACCTGGCGCGGTCGGGTCGCAGCGTCAACCATCACTCACGTTGGGGACTGGCACGATGAAACGACTGGCACGCACACTTGTCGGAACGTGGATCGCATTCGCACTCGTAGCGGCAAGCTCCGCGACGACGCCCGCAGGTCCCTCGCCCGCTGCGGACAAGGACAACCTCGCCGTACTCGAGGCGATTTACGCGGCACAGCAAAGGCGGCTCAGCGAACTCGAACAGCAGGTCGCGGCGGTCGTGCAGGACACCGACGCCGCCCGCGTCGCGGCGATGAAACAGCAAATCCGCGAGGTACTCGGTGACAAGCAGTTTCGCGAATCGTTGATGCCGACGACGGTGCAGGCGGGTTACGACAAGGGTTTCTACATCAAGACGACCGACGACAAGTTTTCGCTACGGGTTTCGTGGATCGCGCAGTTCCGCTGGACCCACTACGGCACCAGCAGCCACAACCGCTACCTCAACCCGCGGCTGGAGCGTGACGATCGCACGGGGTTCGACTTCGCCCGACTGCGGCTGCGGTTTTTCGGCCACGCGTGGGATCCCG
>JALSRY010000161.1 GCA_026984555.1 Phycisphaerae bacterium | reverse complement strand
GGTTTTCTGCGATCCCCACAACGTAAACCGCGTGTACGTCCTGGACACGTTCATGGTCGTCAGCGAAGACGGCGGCAAGACCTTCCACCGCGTGCCCACCCAGAATCGCCACGTCGATTCCCACGCCCTCTGGATCGACCCGCGCCACACCGACCACCTGCTCGTCGGGTGCGACGGCGGCGTGTACGAAACCTTCGACCGCGGACACAACTGGCGTTTCATGGCCAACCTCCCCATCACCCAGTTCTACCGCGTCGCGGTCGGCAACGACCGGCCCTTCTACTACGTCTACGGCGGCACCCAGGACAACAACACCCTCGGCGGCCCCTCGCGGACGACCGACCGCATCGGCATCGCCAACGAACACTGGTTCGTCGCCGTGGGCGGTGACGGCTATGAGCCCCAGGTGGACCCCGAAGACCCCATGATCGTCTACTGCCAGTGGCAGTACGGCGGGCTGACTCGCTTCGACCGGCGCAGCGGGCAACGGCTGGACATCAAGCCGCGCGAAGCCCCCGGCGAGGAACCTTACCGCTGGAATTGGGACACCCCCCTGCTCATCAGTCCCCACAACCACAAGCGGCTCTACTGCGCCGCCAACAAGCTGTTTCGCTCCGACGACGGCGGCCTGAGCTGGAAGGCGATCAGCGGCGATCTCACCCGCCGGCTCGACCGCAACAAGCTCAAGGTCATGGGGATCATCCAGAGCGTGGACGCCGTCGCCAAGAGCGAATCAACATCCTTCTACGGCAACATCGTCTCGCTCAGCGAATCGCCGCTCGTCGCGGACCTGATCTACGTCGGCACCGATGACGGACTCGTGCAGGTCACCGAAGACGGCGGAAAACATTGGCGCAAGATCGACCATTTCCCGGGCATTCCGAAGCTCAGCTACGTGAGCTGCCTGACCGCCTCCCGCCACGACCCCGACACGGTCTACGCATCGTTCGACAACCACAAGAGCGGCGATTTCAAACCCTATCTGCTCGTGAGCCGGGACCGGGGCCGCTCGTGGCAATCCATCACCGGCGACCTGCCCGACCGGCAGATCGTCTATTCGATCGCCGAAGACCACCTCAAGCCCACGCTCCTGTTCGCCGGTACGGAGTTCGGCGTGTTTTTCACCATCGACGGCGGTGCCAAGTGGATTCAGCTCAAGGGCGGGCTGCCGACCATCGCCGTCCGCGACATCGACATCCAACGGCGTGAGAGCGACCTGGTGTTGGGAACGTTCGGTCGCGGCATCTACGTGCTCGACGATTACTCGCCGCTGCGGCTGGTGAACGAGGAGTACCTCAAGGCGGGGCCCCACCTCTTGCCGGTCAAGGACGCCTGGCGTTACATCGAGCGTAACCGCCTCGGCAACCGCAACGGGAAGGGCTCACAGGGGGCGGCGTTTTTTGCGGCGCCCAACCCGCCTTTCGGCGCGGTGTTCACGTATTACCTCAACGAAAAGCTGCTCACGCTCAAGGAAAAACGCCAGAAGGCGGAAAAAGAGGCCCGCGACGCCGGTAAGCCGGTGCCCTACCCCTCGTGGGAGGAACTCCGGGCCGAAGACGAGGAGATTCCGCCGCGCATCGTGCTGATCGTGCGCGACCAGCGGGGGCGGGTCGTTCGCCGACTGAACGGCTCGCGTGAGAAGGGGTTCCACCGCCAGGCGTGGAACCTGCGTTATCCGGCGACGACACCGACCCAGCTCAGGGAACCGAAGGACATGGCGCCGTGGGATCGGGGGCCGTCGGGGCCGCTGGTGCCGCCGGGGACGTACACTGTTACGCTGGCCAAGCAGGCCGGCGGACGGTTTGTCCCGCTCGACGGGCCGCGGTCGTTCCGCGTGGTACCGCTGGAGCTGGCGACGTTCGAAGGCGACACTGCGGCGGGAGTGCAAGCCTTCCGGCAAAAGGTGGCGCGTTTGCAGCGGGCGGTACGCGGGGCCTCGCGTTGCGCCGGAGAGGTGCGCACCCGGCTGAAGTACCTCCGCCGCGCGTACATGGACACCCCCGATGCCGATCCCGAACTGCTCTCGGAGTTGTTCGCGTTGCGGCAGCGTCTCGATGCGCTGGTCACGAAGCTCGACGGCGACCGCACGCGTTCGAAGCGCAACGAACCGACGCCACCGTCGATCGGAGCGCGCGTGGGGCAGATCGTTTCGGGCCAGTGGTATACGACCTCGCCACCAACGCAAACCCAGCGTGACAACTACCACTGGGCTTCTCAGGAATTCAGCCAGGCTCTCGAGTCGTTACGCTCCCTGGTGCACGACCTGACAACGCTGGAAAAGAAGATGGAAATGGCCGGCGCCCCGTGGACGCCGGGCCGGCTGCCCGATTGGAAACCCGAATAGCCCGCGGGCGGTCGTCACCGAAGCGAGAGGAACATGATGAGACGCCTACCGCTCTTCGTTCTGGTTCTTTGCCTGCTACCGATTCCGGCGTGCCAACGGGCCGAAGAGGCGGGCTCGAAGGCTTCGCCGGCCGGGACCGCCAAGCCTGCCATCCGCCGCATCGCGGTAATCCCCAAGGGGACCACGCACGTGTTCTGGAGGTCGGTCGAGGCGGGTGCGCAGCAAGCCGGCAAGGAGCTGGGCGTGGAGGTGATCTGGAAGGGCCCGCTCAAGGAGAACGACCGCGCCCAACAAATCCAGGTGGTTCAGCAGTTCGTCTCGCAGGGCGTTGCCGGAATCGCGCTGGCACCGCTGGATTCCAAGGCGCTCGTCGCGCCGGTGCGAGCCGCTGCGAGCCACGATATTCCGGTGGTCATTTTCGATTCGGCGCTCGATGGCGAGGTCGGACGGGATTACGTCAGCTTCGTCGCCACGGACAACCGCGAGGGCGGCCGGCTGGGCGGAGAGAAGCTCGCGGAGTTGCTCGGCGGCGAGGGCAAGGTGGTATTGCTGCGTTACATGGTCGGATCGGCGAGCACGACCAACCGCGAAGCGGGGTTCCTCGAAGCGATTGCCAAACATCCCAAGATCGAGGTGATCGCGGACAACCGCTATGCGGGCGCCACCGCGGGCGAAGCCAAGACCAAGGCGCTCAACATGCTCGACGAAATCCGAGCCGCCGACGGCGTGTTCTGCCCCAACGAATCCTCGACCATGGGGATGCTGCTGGCGCTTCAGCAGGAAGGGCTCGCCGGCAAGATCAAATTCGTCGGCTTCGATGCCTCGCCGCCGCTCGTCGCGGCGTTGAAGGCCGGGCAAATCGACGCGCTCGTCGTGCAGAACCCCCGCAAAATGGGGTACACGGCTGTCAAGACGCTGGTGGCCCACCTCGATGGCCAGGCGGTCGAACCGCGGATCGACACGGGCGTCGTGGTGGTCACGCGGGAGAACATGGACACCCCCGCGGTCAAACCCCTGATCGAGTAGCGGGCGCAGACCGGGCCGGGCCGGACATCGCCCGGCACCGGCGGAGTGGCTGCGATGCCCCTTGACAACACCGCTTCGTCGGCCGTTTCCGGCCCGCGGCTGCGCATGGTGGGCGTGCGCAAACAGTTCGGCGCCACGGTGGCGCTCGGTGGCGTCGATCTGGACGTCGCCGCCGGCGAAGTGCTCGCCCTCGTCGGCGAAAACGGTGCCGGCAAGAGCACGCTCATGAAAGTCCTCTCCGGGGCGCACCAGCCCGACGCCGGCCGCATGTGGCTCGACGGACAAGCGTATCACCCGCGCAACCCCGCCGACGGGCGTATGGCCGGCGTCGCGATGATCTACCAGGAATTGTCGCTCGCTCCACACCTTTCGGTGATGGAGAACATCCTGCTGGGCGTCGAGCCGAACCGGGGCCCGCTCATCCGCTGGCGCGACGTTCGCCGGCGGGCCCGCGACGCGATGCGCATCATCGGCCGCCCCGATCTTCCGCTCGACATACCTGTCGGCCGGCTCTCGATCGCCGAACAACAACTCGTCGAGATCGCCCGGTCGGTCGCGACGGGTTGCCGCGTCCTCGTACTCGACGAACCCACCAGCAGCCTCACGCAACAGGACATCGGCCACCTGTTCGAGCTCGTGCGCCGACTCCGCGACGAACGCCACGCCATCATCTACATTTCCCACGTGCTCGAGGAGGTCCAGGCCATCTCCGATCGGTTCACGGTCTTGCGCGATGGTCTCTCC
>JALSRY010000160.1 GCA_026984555.1 Phycisphaerae bacterium | reverse complement strand
GAATCGCTCCCCCCATCCGGTCCGCCGGCCGAACCGCCGCGCCCCAACGCATTCCGGGCGACCAGGCGGTATACTGTCCTTACCCGCTTGGCCCTGCGCGGGGCCGCGTAAACCAGTCAAGGCCCAGCCATGATGCGCGTCGCGATCATCGGATCCCCCGAAAAACAAGCGGCCGCGGCCGTGTTGGAGCGGTTGCGCCGCTGGCTCGACGGCCGAGCCGAGATCGTATTTTCCGAGCTGACCTACGACAGCGCGCGGGCCGCACGCCAACGCCCCGAGCTCTTGTTCGTCCTGGGCGGCGACGGCACCATCATCGCTGCCGCCCACCACCTGCGCGAACGCCAACTGCCCATCGTCGGAATCAACCTCGGCAAGCTCGGGTTCCTCGCCGAGTTCACCATCGACCAGATCGAGCGCGAAGGCGGATTCCTCTTTCGAGACGACCTCCCGCTCACCAGACGCGTGATGCTCAACGTCCGCCTCGAACGGGTCAACGGTTCCTTCTTCGAAACCCCCGCGGTCAACGACTGCGTCGTGCTCGCGGGGCCACCGTTCCGCATGGTCGAGCTTTGGGTCGATGTAGACGGCGACCGCGTGGCCGAGCTGCGCGGCGACGGCCTGATCGTCGCGACCGCCTCCGGCTCGACGGCACACAATCTCTCGGCCGGCGGGCCGATCCTCTCGCCCATCGCCGAAGCGTTCCTCCTCACGCCCATCTGCCCCCACGCCCTGACCTTCCGCCCGCTCGTGCTCGACGCCCGGCGACGACTGGTCGTGCGGCCCGTGCAGACCAACGAAGGCACGATGCTCGCGATCGACGGCCACACCACCCGCCCCTTCCAGACCTCCGACCGGCTCGTCATCAGCCGCTACCCCGCGGATTTCCTCCTCGTTCACAACCCCCGCCGTTCGGTCTGGCACGCCCTGCGCCGAAAACTCATGTGGGGGCAAAACCCGCAGAACGGCGAATAGAACCACCACCACGCGTCGTTGCACACGCCGGCGCCCGTGGTCATAATGCGGCGGCAGGGTTGGCGCGGTCCCGGCCGACTGGCCGAGGTCGAATCCGTGGTTCCGTCTCTCTAGCTGGTGCAACGTGCGATCTACCGAACGATATCTGTGCCCCGGCGGTCGGCGCCTGCGACAGGGCGCCGCCGTGCTGCTCGCGGCCGCGGTGGTCCTGACCGCACCCGCCGCGCAGCAAGAGGCCGCCGATGGCATGCGCATTCGGCGCGTCGAGGTGCGCGGCCTGCAAAACATCCGCGAAGGGTTCGTGCGCCGCATCATCAAGACCCGCGCCGGCCAGGTGCTCAGCCGCAAACAGCTCCAGGAAGACGTGCGCGAGCTGTGGCGCACGCGGAAGTTCGTCAACGTCTTCGCCGACACCTCGGTCGAGGGCGGCCAGGCCGTCGTGACGTTCCATTTCGAGGAGCGCCCCGCGATCGCCGCCGTCGAGATCATCGGCAACAAGCAGTTCACCGACGCGCAGCTCTTCAACGAGTTGAGCTTCGCCGCCGGCAGCCCGCTGGACCTGTTCGCCATCAACGAAGGGCTCGCCAACATCGAGCGCAAGTACCGCGAAAAGGGGTTCTACTACGTCAAGGTCACGCTCGACGAACAGGCGCTGCAACACGATCGGCGGGTCATCTACCACATCATCGAAGGACCGCGCGTTCGCGTGCGCAAGATCGAACTCGAGGGGGTCCACGCGTTTCCCCAACCACGCATCCGCCTCATGATCCGTACCAAGACCTACCTCTGGATCCTGCGCAGCGGCGCGCTCGACCAGGAACAGGTCGAACGCGATGCCCAGGAAATCCAGAACTTCTACCGTAAGGAGGGGTTTCTCGATGCCCGCGTCGGCTACCGGCTCGATTTCGAGTCGGTCAGCCGGGAAGACGTCAAACTCGTGTTCGTCGTCGAGGAGGGGCCGCGCTACGCAATCCACGAAATCCGCATCCGCGGCAACGAGACGTTTCCCACGGATCGCATCCGCGCCGACCTCAAGCTCTCGCCCGGCGACGTGCTGCGCGACGAAAACCTCCAGGAAGACGTCAAGCGGATCGAAGACGCCTACGGCGAGATCGGCTACGTGGACGCCCGCGTCACCACCAGCTACGACTACCTCGAACAACCCGGCCTGGTCGTGCTCGATCTCGACATCTACGAAGGCCCCCGCTCCCGCTTCGGCCGCATCACCATCCGCGGCAACGAGCACACCAAGGACGAGGTCGTTCGGCGCGAGCTCCGCTTCTATCCCGACGAAGACTACAACACCGTCGCCACGCGCGACGCCGAGCAACGCCTCTACAACACCGGCCTGTTCAACCGTGCCACGATCACACCGCTCAAGGACGTGGGCGGCTACCGCGAAGCCCTGGTCGAGGTCGAGGAGGCCGACACGGTCAACTTCCTGATCGGCGTCGGTGTCAGCACCGACAGCGGCGTGCTCGGCTCCCTGACCATCAACAACCGCAACTTCGACCTGTTCGACTGGCCACGCACCTGGGGCGAATTCTTCCGCGGCCAGGCGTTCCGCGGCGCGGGCCAACGCCTGCGCTTCCAGGCCGAACCCGGTACCGAACTCACCCGCTTCCGCATCGACTTCACCGAACCCTACCTGCTCGACCGCCCGCTGCGCTACGACCTGTCCCTCTACCTCTACCAACGCGGGCGGGCGTCCTACGACGAACAACGACTCGGCTTCACAACCTCACTCAGCAAACGCTTCGAAACCGGCATGTTCGCGGGGTGGGCCGTCGAGGGCGCCCTCCGGTTCGAGGGCGTGAAAATCGACAACCTGCGACCGCTCGCCGCCAACGATATCGTCGATGCCAAGGGCAGCGATTTCCTCACCAGTGTCAAAGCCACCATCGTGCGCGACACCACCGACAGCCGGCTCATCCCGACGCGCGGATACCGCTTCTCGCTCGGATGGGAACAGGTCGGCGCGCTCGGCGGCGAATACTCCTTCGGCAAACCGTTCGTCAGCTTCGGCTGGTACAAAACCGTCCGAACCGACGTGTTCGACCGCAAGAGCGTGCTCGCTACCCGCGCCGACCTCGGCTACATCGTCGGCAACCACGCCCCCGTCTACGAGCGTTTCTACGGCGGCGGCTTCGGATCGATCCGCGGGTTCGAGTATCACGGCGTCTCACCGCGCGCGGGCATCTTCGACGACCGCGTCGGCGGCAAGTTCATCGTGCTCACCGGCGCCGAATACTCGGTCCCGCTCTACGGAAAAAACCTCCGCGGCGTCACATTCATCGACATGGGAACGGTCGAAGAGGACTTCGGGATCACCTCCTGGCGCGTCGCCGTCGGCTTCGGACTGCGCGTCCACGTCAACTTCTTCGGACCGGTGCCGATCGTGCTCGATTTCGGCTTCCCCGTCGCCAAAGAAGACGACGACGACACGCGCGTCTTCACGTTCTCCTTCGGCGCCTCGTTCTAGCCCGCCTCCGTTTGCTTCCCGCGCCGCACCCGAAACGGCATCGTACAATCTTCGCGAGCCGCGCGACCGCCCCGGCCGGGTCGAACGCTCGCCGGCGCCGGCCCACGCGCAGCGTGGCTCCCGACCACGAACAACCGAGGACTCGCCCGTGACCACGCTTCTGCTGCTGATCGCTTCGTGCCAGGCCACCCCGCAACCCGTACTGGCTCGGCTCGACAACGGACTGCGCGTGGCGATCATCGAAGATCACACGCTGCCACTCGTGAGTGTACAGGTCTGGTACGCGGTCGGATCGGCGGACGATCCCGAAACCCACTCACGACTTTGCGAATCGGCCCGCGCACTGCTCGCCACGCGCGACGACATCCCCCTCCGACTGGCCGCCGCCGGCCTTGCCGCACGCGGCGAAGTGCTGCCCGACGCGACCTTCTTCGCAACCCTCTGCCCGCCCGACTCGCTCGAATACGTGATCCGGCTCGAAGCCCGGCGCATGGCGGATGCCGCGCTTCCCCCTGCATCCGGGGTGCCGATCGTCGCGGACGATTGCGGCGCGGCGGACCCGGAATCGCGCCTGTGGTCCGCCGTGCTCCCGGTCTTGTTGACCGACGCGCCCCACGAACCTTCGCCCGCACGCCCCGAAGCCGGCCCCGACGCGACAGGAACAATGCAC
>JALSRY010000159.1 GCA_026984555.1 Phycisphaerae bacterium | reverse complement strand
ACCACGCGTTGGCCGCCCAACTGGCCGAACTTTCACGCAACGCCCCCCCGGGCGTCGTCTTCACCCGCATCACTTTTCAACGCCCCCCCGAAGGCCAAACGCCGCCCCGGACGCGCCCAGCGGCCCGGCACACCAGGAAACCACCCAAGGCCGTCCATACATCCCCCGGACCGGTCATCTCCATGGCCGGCTACGCCGCCGATCGACAGGAGCTCGAAACCCTCCTGCAAGTAATCGGGGCCGTCCCACGGTGGCGACAGGTACGGCTGCTGCGCGCCGCGCAGGAACCCTATCTTTCCACCCAGGCCATCGCGTTCGAGCTGACCTGTTCCACGCCGGAGGACCGGCCATGATCGTGCTGCGCAAGCCCGTGCGTATCTTCGACGTGGACTTGCTGGGCGTCGCCGCGATGCTTGCCCTCGTCGCCGCCGCCTACCTCGTCATCGTCTTGCCTTCCCACACCCAGGCCGAACAGCGGAAAAAACTCGGCCAGCAGATTGAAGAAGTCCAGCACCGCGTGCGGTCCCTCGAACAGGAATTGCACCGCTTCAACAAACTTGCCGGCGATCTGCGCGCGCTCGTCAACCGCCGCATCGCCCAGGCCCCCAGCCGGTCGGAAATCAATACGATCCTCAACCGCATCATGCTCGAGGCCGAGCAGACGCACTTGCGCATCGACAGCCTCGAACCCGAACCACCCCGGCGTATCGACGATGGTTTCGTGTGCGACGTGAACATCGCGGGACGCGGACACGCGCCCGACGTCATCGCGTTCCTCGACGCTCTCGCCGCCCGGGAACCGTATCACGCGATCCTGACCCTGAATCTCGATCGCGCGGCCCACAGCGGCGACGAAGCCTGTCGTGTCTCGATCCGCGTCCGGCTCCATCTGCTGCCCGACGAAATCCGCCTCGCGAAGGGGACGCCATGATCGTGACGTCGCGACGCCATCGCATCCTCGGCGGCCTCTTGTTGGCGGCTCTGCTTGCGCTCATCGTGGACATGTTCGCCGGCGCCCCCGCTTCCGCCCCCGCCAAACCCGCGCCGGTCCCCGAACAGCCCGACGCCCAGGCTGAAATGACCGGCGTGCTCGAACAGGCGCAAACCCTGCTCGACCGTCTCAGGGCCCAGAAAACCACCGCCGCCGATGTACCCCAACACCCCCCGCAGACGCTGCGGGATCTCTTTCACACGAATCGCGCGGCGTGGCCGCACCCACAGGAAACCACGCAGGCTGTCACCGAAATCAAACCCCCGGCCAGTCACGGGCCCGCGCCGATCGAGCCCGCCCCCGCACCCCCGCCCTTTACCCAGAGGCACAAGCTCCGCGGCATCGTGTGCGGGCCGGCCCCCCTTGCCCTCATCGACGAAACGATCGTCTCACGCGGCGCCGCGATCGACGGCTATCGCGTCATCGAAATCCGCCGCGACCGCGTGCGTTTGCAAGGAGAGGGGCGGCTCGTGACGCTGGTCCTGTCCGGTCCGGGAAAAACCGCCCCCACGGACGAGCCCGTCGCCGCGGAACAAAAAGAAGCGGGGAAAACCCCCGCGAAAGTTAAATCGATCTTCGATCTGGTCGATCTTCTCAGTGGTCAATGATCCGCGCGGTCACCGGTCGGACGCGCAACGTCGGTACAGCTTTTCACATGGGAGCCCTAACGTGAAACGGAACACCTGCAACGGTCGTAACGCCTTCTCACTGGTCGAACTGGTCGTCGTGATCGTCATCATCGGGATCATCGCGGCGATGGCCATCCCCCGGCTCAGCCGCGGCAGCGCCGGAGCCGCCGACAGCGCCCTGGCGGGCGATCTCGCCATCATGCGCAACGCGATCAACATGTATGCCGCCGAGCACAACAGCAACTTCCCCAGCGGCACCGCGGCGGAGGTCGCCAACCAGCTCACCCAGTATTCCGACATCGACGGCAACACCCAAGACAGCAAGGACGGCACCTACAAGTACGGTCCCTACCTCGTGGCCGTCCCGGCATGTCCCGTGGTGAGCGGCACCGCCGCCGACGACATCCTCATCGACTCCACGAACACCCCGCCGCAGGTCAACACGACCAACGGCGAAGGCTGGGTCTACAACCCGACGACCGGCGAGATTATCGCCAACTCCTCCGATACCGATGCGAGCGGCAAGGCGTACAACACCTACTAGACCTCGCTGGCCGCAGCCTGTAGATTCCTGCTCAGGCCCGATGCGGCAACGAGACGTCTCCGCGGGCATGTGAGCCGATGCGACTCCGGCCCTGACGATAGCGACGATACCACGCAACGACCGGAACCGACCTCACCAACGGAGTGGGCGCCGCCATCCGCGGCGCCCGCTCCGTCTTCTTGCATCGCCGACACCCGACCGATTCCTCGCCCCGGGCCGCCGGCTGGTCCGGCTGGGCTTACGGCTTGGCCTTGTGCCGCATACCGCCCATTTTCATCTGCGGCTTGCCGTCCTTGAACGCTACCTTGCAATGCTTGCAGGTTCCGTCCGTAACCATCGCCACGGCACACCCCTCGCACTTGTCAGTCAGCTTGTTGGCCGCGACGAGCGTCGCGCGGGCTTTGACCGCCGCCTCATACGCCTGCTTGTCCGTGAACACGAGATTGCCCACTATGCCCATGCTGCACATTTTGCACCAACCCTGGCCGGCGGCCGCGGCGGCTTTGCACTTGGGGCACTTGATGCTCTTCAAACTGGCGGGATCCTTGGCCTGCCCGCGGGCCAGCGCGTAGCCAACCTTCGATTTGTACGCCTTGTGCCCGACGAAACCCACGTTGCAATGCTGGCAGAATCCGCCATTCTTGAACGCCGCCTTGCAATCGGGGCACTTCATCTTGGAAACGTCGGCGACAGGCTTGCCCTGCACAGCTTCGAACAGCTTGTGCGACGTGATCTTCACACCCGCGACGTAGCCAACCTTGCACGCTGTACACCAGCCCCCGTGCACCTTGGCGTCCGCACAGGTACATGTGGTCGCGGTCGGCGCATGCGACTGCGCCATCGCCGAAGTCGTTACCACCGAGGCAGTTACAACAAGTGCGGTTACAAATACTGCTTTCATGTGTGATTCTCCGATTCTGACTCTCGATCAGCTCGTCCGGAACGCCCCGAACGCCGATCCACCCGCACAAACCGCGCCCACGCCGGATTATTCCCGCCATGCCCAAACGGCCCAGCGCCCTCACCTGCCCGAGCAACCGTCCGCCCCGCCCCGGCTTTCTCCGAAAGCGATCCCGGACATCCTGGTCGCCTGCCCTGTCGAAGCCGCACGCGCTCGGACGGTTGCCGCCGGGGGAACGCCGCCTTATCTTCCCGGTTGCCAGTGTCCGCGCGGTCAGCGCAACCCATTCCGAACAACGGCCGGACGAACGGACGCCGCGTTCGGCCGGTCCGGGTTCTCTGCTCGGGAGGAGGAACCGTGCATCTCGGCCTCGTCGATGTTCTGACATTCGTCGCGTTCGTCGTGCTCGTCGTGGGCGTCTCGTTGTGGGCCTCCCGCCGCGAGCAGACCTCGGAGGATTACTTCCTCGCCGGACGCAAATTGACATGGTGGCTGATCGGCTTTTCCCTGATCGCCTCGAACATCTCGACCGAACACTTCGTCGGGATGGCGGGACAGGGCTTCGGACGGGTCGGCCTGGCAATCGCCTCATACGAGTGGATGTCCGCCATCACGCTCGTCATCGTCGCGTGGTGGCTGCTGCCGAAGTTCCTCAAGGTCGGCATCTACACGATGCCCGAGTTCCTCGAATACCGCTACGACGGCACCACCCGCACGATCATGGCCGGTTACCTGATGGTCGCTTATATCGTCGCCCTGCTCGCGACGGTCGCCTACAGCGGCGCCAAGGGACTCGAGGGCACGTTCAACTTCTCGCAGATCCTCATGAACCGCTACGGGCTCGACCAGGCCACCGCCAGAAATGCCTCGCTGCTCATCGGCATCTGGGCCATCGGCCTGATCGCCGGTGCCTACACGGTCTACGGCGGCCTGAAAGCCGTCGTCTGGTCCGACCTCATCCAGGGAGCCGCGTTGCTCGGCGGCGGAGCGCTCGTGCTCTACCTGGGCCTGCGTGTCGCCGGCGGCGGACAAATCCTCGATGCCGGTGGCGTCGCCGGCGGAAGC
>JALSRY010000158.1 GCA_026984555.1 Phycisphaerae bacterium | reverse complement strand
GGACGAGCCGGACCCGATCTGGGCGGCGAGCGAGGTTCTGCTCGGGGGGGCGGACGGCGTGACGTTTCACTTGCGTGAGGATCGGCGGCACATCGGGGACCGTGATGCCCGGCTGCTCAAGAGCGTGGTCGTGGGCAAGCTCAACATGGAAATGTCGATCGCGGCGGAGATCGTCGGGATCGCCTGCGCGCTCAAACCCGACCAATGCACGCTGGTTCCCGAGAAGCGCAAGGAGCTCACTACCGAAGGCGGCCTCAATGTGGTTGCCAACAAGAGCCGCGTTCGCGACACGGTGGCCAAGTTGCACGACGCGGGCATCTTCGTGAGCGCGTTCATCGAGCCCGCCGAGCGTCAGGTCGATGCCTGTGCGGATTGCGAATTCGACGCGATCGAGCTGTGGACGGGTGGTTATGCCGAGGCTGCTACGCAGGAAGACGTGGAGTCGGCATTGGCGATGCTCGAGGAGGCCGCCGGCGTGGGGCACGAGTGCGGCCTGGAGGTATACGCCGGCCACGGCCTGACATATCGCAATATCGCCCCGGTGGTAGAGACGGGAGTTTTTTCGGAATTCAACATCGGCCACAGCATCGTCGCGCGGTCGGTCTTCGTGGGGCTGCGTGAAGCGGTACGGGAGATGAAAAACCTCATCCGCGAGCACAAGCCGTTTACTTCGCCCGGCATGGCTTCGCTGGCCACATTGGTGGCCAGGTTGTTCGAGTCGGGACTCGGCGATGACGACGCCTTGTACGACGACGAGTGCGACCTTGTTTCGGACGAACCGGACGACGACACGGAAGACACGATTCCGTTCGACGGCGGACCGAAGCAGTCCTGATCCGCGTGGTTTGGTGTGTGAACAGCCACCCTGTCGGCCGCTTCCGCGGCCGTGTAGCAGCGAAGGACGATCCCTGTCATGCCAATCGAATCGACCGCCTGCGTGGACAAGTCCGCCCGGATCGACCCGGCCGCCCGTATCGGCGCCTATGCGATCATCGAGGCGGGGGTGACGATCGGGGCCGACACGCGCATCTATCCGCACGCGTATGTTTCCGAGGGAACCTCGATCGGGCAGCGGTGCCAGGTCCACCCCTTCGCCGTCGTCGGCCACCACCCGCAGGACGTCAAGTGGGACGGCGCGCCGAGCTACACGGTCATCGGCGACGACACGGTGATTCGCGAGGGGGCCCAGGTTCACCGCGGAACCGAGCCCGGGTCCACCACCGTCATCGGTCGCCATGTGTACCTGATGGCCAACGCCCACGTGGCGCATAACTGTACGGTCGGCGATCACGTCATCATCGCCAACGGTGCCCTGCTGTCGGGGCATATCACGGTCGGGCCGCGGGCGTTCATCAGCGGTAACGTCGTCATCCAGCAGTTCGCCCGCATCGGCGAGCTGGCGATGCTCGGCGGCGGCACGCGCATCCCGAACGATGTACCGCCGTTCATGATGGTCGTGCCCGAGGGCGTCGTGGGCGTGAACCTGGTTGGTCTCCGGCGGGCTGGAATGTCGCGCGAGCAGCGTCAGGAGCTGCGTCAGGCCTACCGCCTGCTGTATCGTTCCGGCAAGCCCTTCCGCGACGCCGTCGAGGAAGTCTGCGGATTCGTGCGGACCGACCCGGGGCTGCGATTGGCGGCGTTCTTGCGCGAACCGTCTCAGCGCGGGATCATGCGTTACAAGGGTGGCGAGCCAACCGCTGCCGATACCTGATCTCGGCGGGGTCTTATGCACATCCTGATCGCCCCCGACAAGTTCAAGGATGCGCTCGATGCGCCGGGTGTCGCCGCGGCGATGGCCGCCGGCGTGCGCGACGCGATCCCCGGTGCGGAAGTCACGTGCTGCCCGCTCGGCGACGGGGGCGAGGGGACCGGTCGCCTGCTGGCGGCGGCCCGGGGCATGCAGTCACAAGCGGTCGGCGTGTTGGATCCGCTCGGTCGGCCGCGCCAGGCGACCTGGTGGCTCGACACCGCCGGTGATGCCGGCATCGTCGAAATGGCCGAGGCCTCCGGCTTGTGGCTTCTTGCGCCCCAGGAACGTGACGCAATTCGGACAAGTAGTTTCGGCACCGGCCAGCTCCTGCGTGCGGCGATCGGGGCGGGAGCGCGTGCGCTGACGCTGTGTGTCGGCGGGTCGGCGACGGTCGATGGCGGCGCCGGTTGCCTCCAGGCGCTCGGGTGGCGGATTCTGTGGCGGGGCGAAGAAGTGCCGCTGGCCTGCGGCGGGGCGCTGGATCGCGTGGTCGCGATCGAACCGCCGGCCGATGTCGATGTCCTGCGCGGGGTCCGGCTGACGATATTGTGCGACGTGAACAATCCGTTGCTCGGTCCGTGTGGGGCGGCGGCGGTGTTCGCTCCGCAGAAAGGCGCCACACCCGCGCAAGTCGCGACACTGCAAGCCAATCTGTGCCACTGGGCGGACGTACTCGAACGGGCCACGGGGGTCGCGGTCCGCGACCTGCCGGGAGCCGGCGCGGCCGGTGGTCTGCCCGCGGGGCTGGCGGCGGCGACCGGTGCCCGACTCGTCGGCGGCTTCGACGAGGTCGCCCGGCAGGTGCGACTCCGCGAGCACATCCGCGGGGCGGACCTCGTGCTCACCGGGGAGGGATGTCTGGATCCGCAGACCGCGGGGGGGAAGGTGGTAGCCGGTGTGGCGGCACTGGCTGCGCGGGAGTCTTCGCGGCCGGTGCTTGCGCTGGTGGGGGCCTGGCGCGGGGCCGCCCACGCTACCCGCCGGGAGGCGGCAGCTCGGTTGGGGCTGCGCGAGATCATCGTCATCACGCCGCCGGGCACGCCGCTGGAGGTGGCCCTGGCGCAGACGGAGTGTCATCTGCGCGTAGCGGCGAGGAGGGCCGTTCGGCGGTACGCGTTGTCGTAGGCGTCGGTGGGGGTTGGCCGGTGACGGGGGGTTGTGAGAATCAACGAAAGCGGGCGTTTCCCCGAGAGGAAACGCCCGCTCGAAACGCCCTGATGCCCCGCCTCGCTACTGAAGCAGTGAGAGCACGCTCTGCGGCTTGGTGTTCGCGATTCGCAGGACGCTCATCGCGGACTGGACGAGGATTTGTGCGCGAGTGAGGTTGCTGGTTTCCTCGGCGAAATCGGTCTCGCGGATGTTGGCCTCGGCGGCGCTGATGTTTTCCTGCGTGACACCGAGCGAGTTCCGTGTCGCCTGGAGCGTGTCCTTCTGGAACGCGCCCAGCCGGCCACGCAGCTCGGCGACCTGTTTGTTGGCCTCGCGGACGATCCGCTGGGCGGTGGCGAAATTGCCCGACGAGATCGAGTTGGTTTGGCCGCTGCCGAGCGAGGAGAGGAAGCCGACGGACGTTTTGCCCAAGCTGGAGGTCGAGACCGCCTGGACGCCGAGGCTGGCGAGTCCGTTGAGCGACACGGTGGGCGAGATCATGAAGTCGGCCCCACCGCCGGTGATATAGAAGGTGTCCGAGCCGATCGTGGTTCCGAACGTTTCGGAGAGTTCGAGATCGACCGACAGCGTGCTGGTTTGCAATCGGGCGTGGAGGCCGTCGGTGACGGCGGTGACGCCGTTGACGCGGACGGTGGCATCCTGGCCGTAGTCTTTGTTGCTGCCCGCGTCGCCGCCGGTGACGGTGAACGTGCCTTCGAGCGCCTTGACCGAGACGAACTTGCTGGAGCCGTACTCGGTGGTCATGAAGGTGAGGGTGGATCCGCTGGCGCTGGCGGAGACGCCCGTCAGCTCGCTGCTCTGGTTGACGGCCTCGGCGACGTTGCTGATGGCGGTTCCGGAAGCGAACGTAAGCGTTTCGGTGCCGTAGGCGCCTTGGATCTCGAGCGTGGTGGTGCCCGAGCCGGTGGCGGAGGCGGAGTAGGTGAGCGTGCCGAGTTGAGCGGAGCCGGTGACCTCGACCAGGGCGGAGCGGTAGCCGCCGTTGCTGATCTTGGCGCTGGTGATGTTCACGTCGGTGAAGTTGGACGTGTTCACGCCCGAGGTGGTGTAGTCGAGCTCGCCGTTGAGGAGTTTGCGGCCCTGAAACTCGGTCGAGTTGGCGATGCGGTCGATCGAATCGAGCACGGCATCGATCTGCAACTGGTTGGCGGCGAGTTCGTCGGGGCTGAGGCCGGCTTCGTTGGCGCTCTTGTCGATCAGGTCTTCCAGCTCGGTGATGAGCCCG
>JALSRY010000157.1 GCA_026984555.1 Phycisphaerae bacterium | reverse complement strand
GTCGGCGGGGAATGCGGTCGGCGAATTCGAGCAGCGCGACGGGGTCGGGCTTGCTCGCGAGCAGCGCCTCGAAATTCGCGTTGGCGATGCCGAAACGGCCGATCGATGCGAAATACCACCCGTCGTCGGCCTCGTTGAGCTGTTCGCGGCCGGTGTCGAGCAGCGTAAAGACCTTTTTGCCGTTATCGCCGATCGTGTCGGCCTCGACATCCTGCTCGAACAGCAAGACGCCGCCGGCGTTGATGTTGCGCTTCACCGACCGCTCGGCGAGCATGGCGACACGCAGCGGCGAAGGCTCGAGCGCGAGCAACTCGCCGAAGTGTTTTTCGGCGGCGTCGCGGTCGCGCGCCAGCAGGGCTTCCATCGCCGCGTCCCAAGCCTGCCAGGCCGATGCGGCCTTGCTCGTGACGAACTCGCCTTCGGCAAGCTGGCCATACGCGAAACCGACGCCGCTGATGAGAACGAGAGAGAGCAACAACGAGGCCGCTGGGCGGGAGAGCCGGGCGGTTGTGGGCATATCCACCTCCCCATGTGGGGCAACCGGAAGGCGTGGTTGCGCGATCCGCTTTTCATCCAATGTCAGGCGGGAATTATAGCGCGGCGCGTGGTCAAGTCAAACTGCCCCCATCGCTGGTCGACCGCGCGTGCTGGTTCCGCGCCGTCGGCCACTGGAACAACGGGCGATAACCGGGTAACATTCCGCCTTCGTCAACCCGACATGGCGGGCGGCTCGTGGCGAGCGCGGGCGGCGCGCCGTGCCGGGGTTGTGTATGATCGCAACGCGGGCCGGTCGGCTGGGGCCCTTTGGTCGAAACGAGCGAGCAGTCGTGAAATTCGTACTCGTCGATCGCATCACCGAACTCGAGCGCGGCCGGCGCATCGTGGCCCACAAGGCCCTGTCGCTGGCGGAGGAATACCTCGCTGATCATTTTCCCACGTTTCCGGTGTTGCCGGGCGTGTTGATGCTCGAAGCGCTCACCCAGGCGGCGGCGTGGCTCGTGCGCGACGCGCTCGATTTCGCTCCCAGCATGGTCATGCTCAAGGAAGCCCGCAACGTGACCTACAAGAGCTTTCTGGCGCCCGGCCGGATGATGACCCTCGCGGTCGAGTGCAAGGAACTCGAACAAGGCCGGAGCGTCTTTGCCGCCCGCGGCTCGGTCGACGATCGCGAGATCGTCAAGGGCCGGCTGACGCTGCGGCATTTCAACCTGGCCGACCACGACCCCGACCTGGCGGATGTGGACGAAAAGATACGCACGCACATGCGGGCGCTGTACGACCTGGTGCGCGTTCGGCAACCGGCGGGTGCGGCGACGGAGTGATTCACTCGTGAAGAGGTAGAGCGCGCGTTAGCGCGGCGCGGATTACTGGAGGCAACTATCGATGGCAGCCGTACCCAGAGAAGAAATCTTCGAGAAAGTCCGGCAAACGCTGGTCGACGCCCTGAGCGTCGAGGAGGACGAAGTCACCGAGGAGGCCACGCTGACAGGCGATCTCGGAGCCGAGTCGATCGACTTTCTCGATATCGTGTTTCGGCTTGAGAAGGCGTTCGATATCAAGATCCCGCAGGAAGAATTGATCCCGCGCGACATTCTCAGCAACCCGGATTATGTCACCGATCGGAAGCTCAACGAGGCGGGCGTCGCGGCGCTCAAGGCGGCCATGCCCCATGCCGACCTCGCCGAGTTCGAGAAGGATCCCGATATCGACAAGATCTCGGACGTCTTCACCGTCGGCACGATCGTCAACTTTGTCGAGGCCAAGCTGGCCGCAAGCTGAGCATCGCCGTGCGTTGGATCTGGATCGATCGATTTGAGGTGTTCGAGTCGGGCCGCCGGGCCGTCGCGCTCAAGAACGTGTCGCTCGCGGCGGACCACATTCACGACCACTTCCCCGGTTTCCCGGTCATGCCCACCTCGCTGATGGTCGAGGGCATGGCCCAGACCGCCGGCATCCTCGTGGGCGAAGCGCGCGGGTTTGCCGAGAAGGTGATTCTCGCCAAGGTCAAGCGGGCGGTGTTCCATCGTCTGGTGCGTCCCGGCGACACGATACGCCACGAAGCCGTGATCGAACAGCTCACCGACCAGGCCGCCACGACCACGGGCCGCACGACCGTCGGAGACGACCTCGTGGCCGAGATCGACATCGTCTTCTCGCACATCGATCAGAACGTCAGCGGGCTGGAATTCCCCGAGGAAAACTTCGTGTTCAACGAGTCGTTTCTCTCCCTCCTGAACACCTACCGCCGAAACAGCGGCGAGAGGATCCCCCTGTGAGCAACCGGCGCGTGGTCATTACCGGGATTGGACCGGTCACGCCCATCGGCAGCGGCGCGACCGAGTTCTGGAACGGACTGGTCGAGAAGAAGTGCGGTATCCGTCGCATCCGCGAGTTCGACCCGTCGGGGTTCGATTCGCAGGTCGGTGGAGAAATCGACGGTATCAAGATCGGGCATTTCGTTCCCAAGAGCTACCGCAAGGCCGGCAAGATCATGGCCCGCGACATCGTGCTCGCGGTCGCCGCCGCCCATTACGCGGTCACCGATGCCGATCTCCACACGCGCTGCCTCGTCGAGCGTGGCGAAGCCGACGCCGCCAACGTGGACAGCAATCGTCTCGGTGTGAACATCGGCGCCGGGCTGATCTGCGCGGACTTGGGCGAGCTGGCGGAAGCCCTCTATGCCGGTGTCGAGGACGGTTCTTTCAGCCTCGCCCGCTGGGGAGCCGAGGCCATGAACAACCTCACGCCGCTGTGGTTGCTCAAGTTCCTCCCGAACATGCTCGCCTGCCACGTCACGATCGTGCACGACGCCCGCGGGCCGAGCAACACCATCACCTGCGGCGAAGCGAGCAGCCACCTCGCCATCGGCGAGGCGTTTCGCACCATCCAGCGCGGTACCGCCGACGTGTCACTTTGTGGTGGTGCCGAAAGCAAAGACAACCCGATGGCGCTGATCCGCCAGAGCCTCGTCGGGCGGCTCACTTGTCGAAACGACGTTCCCGAGCGGGCCTGCCGGCCGTTCGGGGCGGATCGCGACGGCACGGCGATTTCGGAAGGCGGCGCCGTGATGGTGCTCGAAGAGCTCGAACACGCGCGGGCCCGCGGTGCCCGCATCTACGCGGAAATCGTCGGTTTCGGGCTCAGCAACGACGCCTACGCACCCGGGGCGGCGGGCGAGCCGGCCCCGGACGGGCGTGGCGTGGTGCTGGCCGCGAACAAGGCCCTGCGCGACGCCGGGGTCACGCCCGACCAGGTCGATATGGTGTCGGCTTTCGCGGCGGGGCTCCCGAGGCACGACGCCGCCGAGGCGCACGCGATCGAAGCCATCCTCGGAGACCGCTGCGGCGAGGTGCCGGTGCTGGCGATCAAGGCGGGGCTGGGCAACAACGGCGCGGGTTCGGGAGCGATCGACTTTGCCGCGGCCGTGCTGGCGATGCGGCACGGAACCATCGCGCCGGCATTCAACAGCACGCCGTTGGACCCGGAACTTCACCTCAGGCTGGCTGCGCAGGATCCCGTCGATGCGCGGATCGATGTCGCGTTGTGCAACGCGTACGCGCTCGGCGGGGGGCAGAACGCGAGCCTGGTGATTCGCCGCTATCGCGATTAGGTTCGACAGACGGCCCGGCCCACCGGCCGGCTCGCAAGCGGAAAGCAGGACATGAAACGACGTGTGGTCATAACCGGACTGGGATGGGTAACGCCGCTCGGGCACGACATCGAGACGGTTTGGCGGCGGCTCCTCGCCGGCGAGAGCGGCGTCGCCCCGACGACGATCTTCGACGCCCGCACGTTTCCGAGCCAGTTTTCGGCGGAGGTCAAGGGGTTTGATCTGCGCTCCGTGCTGGGCGCGAGCGCCGAGGAGCACGCAGCCGCCGCCCGCAACGCCCGTTTCGCGCTCGGTGCCGCGGCGATGGCTTGGCGCCACGCGGGGCTCGATCGTGCCGAACCGGTGCCCGAGATGGTGGGGGTTTATCTGGGCGGTGGTGAAGGCCCGATCGATTTCGAAAACTTCGTCGCCGCCGCGGTCGCCGGGTGGGATCCCGAGCGGGGAGCGCTAGACGCGGTGCGCTGGGCCGAAGTCGCCCGTGAGCGACTGGATGCCACCCGCGAGATCGAGCAGGATCCCAACGCGGCTGCCGGCCACCTCGCCTAT
>JALSRY010000156.1 GCA_026984555.1 Phycisphaerae bacterium | reverse complement strand
CACATGGCCCAGCCGCGTGATCTTGCCGCGCAGCTCCTCGATTTCCGTGCGAACCGCGTCCCAATCCTGGTCGGTGTGCTCGTAGCTCTCGTACAGCGCCGCCAGGTCGATCCCCAACTCGTCGGCCACCCGCGCAACGAGGCCCTCTTTGCGCACCTCCGACTCGCGCAGGGCCACCTCCAGCTCGCGCAACTGCCCGTCGGCCTGTTCGATCTCGCCGTGGAGCGCACGCACCGAAGCGCCACACGTTTCGAGTTGCCGGCGCAGCTCCTGCCGTCGTTCGCGCTCGCGCATCACCTCGGCACGCTGCGACTCGAGCGCCGCGGCCAGCTCCTCGCGACGCTGCTCGCTCGCGCGGCATTCTTCCTGCGCCGCGGCGATACGCTCGTGCGCCTCGCGGGCTTCGCGTTCGGCGGTCTCGCGCTGCTGGTGGAGCGTCTGGAGCTGCCGCCGCTGGGCCTCGAGCGCCTGCTGCCGGGCATTGCACCGCTCGGCGGCGCGACCGGCCTCGACCCGCGCCGCGGTGAGCTCCTGGACGGCGACGTCGAGCGCGTGCTGCGTCTCGCGGACCTGGCGATCGAGCGTCTCGATCCGAGCCTCCACTTCCTGCTGGTTCTGCGCGCAGGCGCTGTGCTCGGTCTCGACGCGACGAAGCTGCTCGCGGAGCTGCGCAGCCGCACGGGCCAGCTCGTCACCCTCGCTGCGCAGGGTAGCGATCTCGCGATCGAGGCGCTGGCGCTCGTCGTCGAGCCGGACGAGTTCGGTGCGCGCTTCGGCATGACTCTTCTGCGTCGTCGCGATGCGTTCGAGCAGTGCCTCCCGCTGCACGCGCTGGTCGGAACGTTGCGCATCGAGTTCTGCGCGGGTACGCGTCGTCTGTTCGAGCCGCGTCTCGATCTCGTCGATTTCGGCCTGCAACTGTCGTATCTGGGCCTTGCGGCTGATGAGCCCGACCAGCCCCTTGGCAGCCCCGAGCGTGAGCCGACCGTCGCTCTCGACCGTGTCGCCATCGAGCGTGACGAAGGTGTAGCCGGCCGGGGCTCCCTGGGCGAGGGCCATCGCCCGTTCCATGACATCGACGACGATCGTGCGTCCCAGGACGAATTCGGCCAGTGGCCGATACGCCTCATCGCAGCGTACCCACTCCGCGGCCCGGGCCACGAAGCCGGGCGCGTCGCGGTAATCTTGCGGGGCCGGCGACTGCCGGGCCACGCGATCGAGGGCAATGATCCCGAGCGAGCCGGGCGGCTCGTCCCGCCGGCCGAGCTCCGCCAGAAAAGCGTAGCCGTCGCGGACGACCACCAGGTGCTCGAACCGCGCCAGTACCGATGCCAGCGCATCGACGCGTGGATCGTCGATCCGCAACACGTCCGCCACCAGTCCGACAACACTGCCATCACGCGCGGGGCCGTCGTCGCCCCAGCGCAGCACCGCGCGTGCGCCCTGCCCGACACCCTCCTGACGCTGTTCGAGGTCTTCCAGCAGGTTCAGCCGGGAGAGCGCAGCGCTGCGGCGTTCCTTGATGTCGGCGAGCTGCCGGTCGTGTTGTTCGATTTGCGCCTGGGTTTGTTCGAGCTGGGCGTCTTTCTCGCGGATTTGCGTGGCGAGCTCGCCGGCCTGTGCGTCGAGTTCTTCGCAGCGTTGCTGCAACCCCGCCTCGCGGACCGCGAGGTCGGCCCGCTGCGCTTCGGACGCCTCGCGCCGCTGGGTCAGCGTGGCGAGCCGGTGTTCGATCTGCTGGGCTTGTCGCTGGAGATTCTCGTGCTCATTGTGCAGGCGGCTCGTATGCCGAGCGGCCTCGAATGCCGCCGCCCGTTGCTGTTCGAGGGCGTCGCGGGCTTCTTCGAGCCGCCGGGCGGCCTGCTCCCGCCTGGCCTCAAGGGCGGCGATGCGCTCGGCCTGTTCGCGCTGCGCGCGCGTGAGCGTCTCCAACTCACGCTCGTCGTCGGCGAGTCGGGCCGCGAGCTCGGCGGCTTGGCGGGCGGCCTGCTCGGCGTACTCGGTGCGCCCGCGCTGCGTCTGGGCCAGTTCTTCCAGCCGCCGGCGCCCCTGCGTGATCCGTTCCGCGACCGCGCTATCCTCGGTCTCAAGGTCGCGGAGCTCCTCCTCGGCCTGCTGGATCCGCTCGTCGATCGCTTGAACCTGATGCTGCAGCTCGGCCGCGTCCGCGTCGAGCCGCGCCAGCGCGACGCGCTTGCCGTCCAGTACGTCGCGCTGCGCACGCACCTGCTCCTGCTGGGCGGCGAGCGTCTGTACCAGCTCGTGGTATTCGGCCAGCGAAAACGACGAACGCAGCTCGCGCAAACGCGCATCGTATTCCTGGAAACGCCGGGCCTTGCCCGCCGCCAGCTTCACGCTGCGCAACCGGCGCTCAAGCTCCTCGATCACGTCGTTGAGCCGCAGCAGGTTGTTCTGTGTGCGTTCGAGCTTGCGCTGGGCCTCGGCCCGCCGAACGCGGTAGCGACTGATGCCGGCGGCCTCCTCGAAAATCTCCCGGCGTTCGTTCGGGTTGGCCTGGAGCAGCGCGTCTACGCGCCCCTGCTCGATGACGCTGTAAGCATCCATTCCGACGCCGGTGTCGAGCAGCAGATCGCGGATGTCCTTCATGCGACAGCGCTTGCCGTTGATGCGATATTCGCTGTCGCCGCTGCGATAGAGGACGCGGGTGACGGTGACTTCGTCCTCGTCGCACGCGAGGAAATGCGTGGCGTTGTCGAAAGTGAGGTCGACCTGTGCGAAATTGGCGGGTTTGCGCGTGCGCGAGCCGGCGAAAACCACATCGAGCATCTTGCGCCCGCGAAGCGTCCGGGCCGATTGCTCGCCCAGGACCCAGCGCAACGCGTCGAGAATGTTGCTCTTGCCGCACCCGTTGGGGCCGACAATCGCGGTACGCCCCGGGCCGAACTCGAATTCGGTTCGGTTGGCGAAGCTTTTGAACCCGTGCAATACGATTCGCTTGAGATACACGCTCGGCTACTCGATTTCCGCTTGAGACGGTTCGCGTTTCACCACACCCGTAGTGCCACTCGCAACGCAAGATATAGTAGCGTTGACGTTCACATGGTACAAGAAATACACCAACCCGCGCCGCGCACGCTGCGTACCCACCCGCGAGGCCAGGTGCCCCCGGCGCGGTCACTCTCCCGCGGCAGGCAGGGCCGGCGCGCGGCCGCGATCGAGAAGGTACGTCGGCAGACTCTTGAGCAGCCCCCAGGGGTGATCGAGCGCTTCGATTTCGCCGCGACAGTTGTACCAGCAAGCCGTGCACGCCCGCGGCAGCAGGCTGGCATTGAGGCGGCGTGCGATTCGTGCGCTGCTGTCCGCAAACAGGTTGGCCACGGGCCGCTCGCGGTGTTCGACGCAAACGGCGATGTTGCCCGTCGAGTCGATGTTGAAGAACCGCCGACCCGCCTTGCAGCCGCTGACACCGCCGTCGAGTGCCTTGTCGAACCGCGCGAGGAAATAGGGGTTGGACAGGAAGTTCGGATATCGCCGCCGCAACGACAAGAGATAGGCGCTCACGCCCCCGTCGTGTAGGGCGCAGCGGTGGCGGGGGTTGCCGGTTTTCTCGGTGCTGTAGGGCTGGACCATGAAATACGCGCCGCGCTCGGCCGCCATGCGGATCATGGGTTCGATCTGATCGAGGTTGTCCTCCATCAGCACACACATCCAGTTGACGCGCTGCCATTTGTACCGGCGTGCCCGGCTGAAGTGTTCGATCCCTGCGAGGGCGCGTTCGAAAGCGCCCGGCATGCCCCGCTTGCGATCGTGCCGATCGGGGTCGGCATAGTCGATGCTGATCGAGACGCCCCACAGACCGGCGGCGAACAACTCGTCGGCCAGCTCGCGAGTGATGAACCAGCCGTTGGTCGTCAGAAAGGGGAAATGGTATTCGCCGACGGCGCGGACGATATCGACGATATCGGGGCGGATCAGCGGCTCCCCACCAGCCAGCGAAACCAATATCGTGCCCCACTCGGCGAGCTTGCGCGAACCTTCCTGAAACTGGGCAACGGTCGTTTCGGGGGCGTCGCCCATCGGATCGCACCAGTAGTGGCAGAATGCGCAGCGAAAGTTGCAGCGGTAGTTGACCTGCCACGCGCACCACACGGGCTTGCGTGTCGACCACGCTCGCGCCAGTTGCAGCTTTTTCCCGAGAGTCGAACGCGCCAAACCTTTTCTCCGCGGCTGCGGACCTCGCCGCCACCTTGAGAGCCCGCAACCTGCGCCAAGCCTAAACCCGCCGGGGACGCTTGAACAGACCCGCACCGGGGGCGATGGTGAGGAAAAACGACTCCGCGCGACGAGGCCGGCCTGTTACCGGCGGGCCGCTCCGCGTTTCTTGTAACGCGCGGTGACCACCGAGTGCATGCCGCCGCGCGGACGCCAGCGCGTGGTGACGGTCATCTCGCGCGGTTCGAGCACGGCGACCAGCTCGTCGAGTATGCGGTTGGTGACCGCCTCGTAGAAAATGCCCTGGTCGCGGAACGCCTGGAGGTAGAGCTTGAGGCTCTTGAGTTCGACACAACGCCGGTCGGGCACATACTCGATTTCCACCGTGCCGAAATCCGGTTGCCCGGTAACCGGACAAAGGCTGGTGAACTCGGGCGCAACGTGGCGAATGACATAATTGCGCCGCGGAGCGGGGTTGGCGAAAACCTCGAGACCACGGTTCGCGGAACGGGCCATGCGCATCTCTCCTGAAACCCGGCGGGCGGTCAGCCGATTGCCGGCACACCCGGGACCGGCGATTATGGGAGCGATCTGCCGATAAGAGCAAGGGAAACGCGCGGCGCAGCGCGTCCCGCGAACGCCGGGCCCGGCGCACACACCGACCGCAGCACACGTCGCCAGGCCCGCTTCCATGCGACGCTTGTTCAACCACAGGGTACCAGGAACCGAAGCCATGCGGCACCGCCGACAACGACAGACCACACTCCACGAGCGGCCGCGACCGCGTACGACTCGTCACCCCGCTGCGAAACGACGCAAACGCTGCGGTTGGATTACGGCGGGCGTCGTTGCCGGCGGCCTGTGGTGGTTCGTGCTGCCGCTGGCAGGCTGCGACCTGATATCGCTGTTCGTCCAGTTGACACCGGCGCCAGCGTTCGATTTCGCCCGGCTTGCGCGCGATGTGGACATGGCCCTCGACGTGACCGAGGTGAATCTCGGCTGGCAGCGACGGGAAGACGTACGCCGGCGCTGGGCCACACCGGACGTGCGCGTCGAGTTCGTCACGATTCCGGAAATCCGCATGACGTACATGCTCAGGACGAACCCGCGGGAAGGCAGCTACACCGTCGTCCTGCCCGGTACGAGCCGACCGCGACACGTCATGATCGACCTGGGCATGCGCCCCAGCTACGACCAGGACCTTGGCGTGAGCTTCCACACCGGCTTTCGTATCGCGGCGCTGGCCGTGCGGGCGGACCTCGCCGATCGGCTGATGAAACCCTACCCGGTCCGCGTCGTGGGCTATTCGATGGGTGGAGCGATCGCGGTCATCCTCGCCGCCCACCTCGACCACGACGGCTACGACGTGAGCAGGATTGTGACGCTCGGACAGCCGGCCGTCACGAACGCGGACGGCGCCGCCCGGCTGGCGCACCTGCCGCTGCTGCGGCTGATCGCGGGAGACGACCCGATCGTGTGGTGGACGGAGCGGAATTACACGCAGTTCGGCCCGGCGATCATTCTGCTCGACGGCCCATACATCGTCTACCTGCCCCCCGATGATCCCGATTATGATCTGGCGGCCAAGTTGCTTTCCGATGTGGATGATGATCGAATGCACGATCATGCGACGTATCGCGAGCGGATCGCATCCAAGGTCGGAACCGACGTGTACGAAGTGCGTTTCGCCGATCGCAGCGCGTTTCTCGCCCCGCCGGCGCTGGTTCCCTGATCGCCGCGGCAGCGCAGGCGACGCGGCACGCTCAGTCGCGCGAGTACGGTAGCCGCCGTGACGAATCGTCGAAAAACCCGCGCAAGCCGGCGCCGTCGCGAAACCCCACCCCGCGTTGGCCTCGACGCATTGCGCGATCGGGTCGAACGCGCGCTGGCGTCCCGGGCCCGGCTCCTGGCCGGCTCCGACACCGACGCCGTCCGTCTTTTCCACGGCGCGACCGAGGGCATCGACGGACTGGTGATCGAGAAATTCGCGGATGTGCTCGTGGTTCAGCTACACGAGCAGCGCTTGTGCGCCCGCGAGCCGGAGGTGCGCACGGTCTGCGCCGAGCTGGCCCGCCGGCTCGGGGCCCGGGCCGTGTACTGCAAGCGTTTCGCCCGCGACCGCAGCGCGGCGCTCGCCCGGCTGCGCGGGCTGCACACCGACCCCGAACCTTGGATCGGCACGCCGATCGAACCCGAGTTGTCCGTCGTGGAACACGGCGTCCGCTACCTCATCCGACCTTATGACGGCTATTCGGTCGGACTGTTCCTCGAACACCGCGACAATCGGCGGCGTATCCGCGAGTTGGCTCGCGGCCGGCGGGTGCTCAACGCCTTCGCGTATACGTGCGGCTTTTCCGTCGCGGCAGCCCTCGGGGGAGCCGAAAACACGGTCAGCGTCGATGTATCCCGGCGTTATCTCGAATGGGGCAAACGCAACTTCGCAACCAACCGAATCGACCTGAACCGACACACGTTTCTCTGTTCGGACATTTTCGCCTACCTCCACCGAGTGCGGCGGCAGGGGCGGCGGTTCGACCTGGTGGTGCTCGATCCGCCCACGTTCGGGCGGTCCAAACGACCGCGAAGCGTCTTCGCCATCGCAGAGGACCTCGACCGGCTCGTGGCTGGCGCGGCGGACTTGCTGTCCCCCGGCGGGATCGTGTTGTTGGCGACAAACCACCGTAAGACGTCGCGGCGACGGCTGGAAGCGGCGTTGCGAAGCGCAAGGGCGGGCCGACAGATCGAGATCCTGACGCGGCCCGCGCTACCGCCGGATTTCGCCGGCGACGAGGCATACGCCAAGGCCGTGCTGGCCCGGCTGCACGAGCCCGGGCACCCGCGGGGCTCTCGACGCAACCGCCCCGGCGAACCGAACGGCGGATAAACACGCAAAAAACCCAAAAAAGTCACCCGAATGCACTTGACGCGCTTGGCGCCGGCGCGACAATTGGCCGCTGGAATCTGCGTTTCGAGCGATTCCCGTCGGCGCGGCGGGATCGAAACGCGCGGTCTACAGCAAGTGGGAGATAAAGACATGCTGGCACAGCAAACGACCAACGGTCTGACCGACATCCTCAACAACCTCGGTCTGGGCAACTTCGCGAGCTTCGGCGTGATCGGCCTTGTGGTCGGCGGCCTGCTCCTCTGGTGGTTCTGGCGCTGGTTCCGCGACTAGAGTTCGCTATACAACGCTCGACGACCCGCGGCCGGGTAGGGCTGCTTGCCCACCGCCCGGTCGAACGTGGTGCGTGGAGCTTCGCTGAACCCCGTGAGCGGGTTCGGCAATGGCGGATTCGGAAGCAAGCGCTACGGCACAAACAGCTTTGCAAAGCAGGAGATTGAGATGAACTTTGGTGATCTCAACACGATTTTTACCGGCGGCATCGGCACCGTGGCGTTTTTCGCCATCTTCGCCTATGCCACTCTCCGCTGGTTCTTCGGCCTCGACTTCTTCAGCTAAGCAAGCCGAAGAGCGGCGATAGCGCTATCGCCGGTGAATCAGCAGATGTGACAGGCGTCCGCGGCTCGTCTTGCGAGCGTTGGACGCCTGTTTTCTATGCGCAGCCCGCCACCGCCACCTGTTTCCCCCGTCAATACGCTTGACCGCATTCAGATCACGTAGTCGGGCGCAAAACTGTCGGGTCGCGGCTGGTCGGGGTCTTCCGGCGGGCGTGGGGGCCGGATGCGCAGCACGGGGGGAGAAAGCGACACCTGGTAGCCGGGAGCAACACTCTTGGTGATGAACACCCCGCCGCCGATGACCGCGCCGTCCCCCAGCGTGGTGGAGCCGCCGAGTATCGTGGCGTTGGCGTAGATGGTTACATTGTTGCCGACGGTGGGATGGCGTTTGTGGCCACGGATGAGCCGGCCGCGCTCGTCTTTGGGGAACGAGAGCGCGCCGAGTGTCACGCCCTGGTAGATTTTGCAATTGTCGCCGATCTCGGTCGTTTCCCCGATCACGACGCCGGTGCCGTGATCGATGCAGAAGTTGCGGCCGATGCGAGCGCCGGGGTGGATGTCGATGCCGGTAAGCTGGTGGGCATGTTCGGTCATGATGCGTGGCAGCTTGGGCACCGCCAGCGCGTAGAGCTCGTGGGCGTAGCGATAGATCGTGATTGCCAGCATACCGGGATAGGCGAGGATGATCTCGGCGGTACTCTCGGCCGCGGGGTCGCCGTCGTAGTGTGCCTGCACATCGTCGGCCAGCATCGCGCGAATCGCGGGGATGCGTTCGACGAACCGGCCGGCGAGCTGGGCCGCCTGTTGGCTGCACATGTCGGCGTCGCCCTTCTCGCCGCGTTCCTCGGCCTGGTGGCACAGGCAACGGCTGATTTCGCCGCAGAGCCGACCCCACAGCCGCGGGAGCAGCTCGCCGATGTGGTAGCCGATGTTGAAGCGAGTCAGATCCTGGCGGCCCATGTAGCCGGGGTAGGAAATCTCCAGCAGCAGGTCGCAGAGCCGCACGATACCGGCGCGCGAAGGCAGGTAGGCGCGGTCGATATGTTGCGTTCGCGGATCGGCGTCGTAGCTGGCGACCAGCGCCTCGACCAGTGGTGCGAGCCGTTCTCCGAGCGGTTGCGAACCTCCCACGATCATCGCCTCAACCCTTGCGAATCAACCGTCCCCGGGCATCGTGACACTGCATCTGAATCTGGTCCGCGTGCAGATTCGAATCGGAGCGTACCGAAATCCGACACTCGTGCTGTATTTCGAGCTCGTGAATCTGGGCTCGCTTCCGGTTTTGCAACAGGTAGGCGACCTGCGGCGCCGCCGCCACTTCGATCGCGTGGACATTCTTGTTGGTCAGGGCCAGATGCAACGAGCGCATCACGTCCAGCACGACCGACTCGGGCGATTTCACCAGTCCGCTGCCCCGACAATGCGGGCAATCCTGGTAGACGCTGCGGGTCAGGGACGCGCGTTGGCGCTGGCGGGTCAGCTCGATCAAGCCGAACTGGCTGAACCGCAACACTTTGGCCCGCTCCTTGTGGGCCTTGAGGTTGCGTGCCAACCGCCGCTCGACTTCCCGTTTGTGCGCGTCCTGGCGCAGGTCGATGAAGTCGCACACCACCACGCCGCCCAGATCGCGCAGGCGAAGCTGCCGGGCGATCTCGTCCGCGGCTTCGAGGTCGATCTTGTACGCGGTTGACTCGGCGTCGTCCTCGGTGCGGAACTTGCCGCTGTTCACGTCGATGGCCACCAGCGCTTCGGTCTGGTCGATCACGAGCGAGCCGCCCGACTTGAGCGGGACATGACGCGAGTGGAGCCGCTGGAGCTCCTCCTCGATGCCGTAGCGGTGGAAGATCGGCTCGGGATCGTCGTAATGTACGACGGCGTCGCGTGTTCGCGGCGAGAAGATCGCGAGGAATTCGCTGGCCCGCCGGGCCACGTCGGCATCGTCGATCACGATCCGCTTGATGTCGCTGGTGTACACGTCGCGGATCGTGCGGATCACCAGGTCGGACTCGGTGTACAGTTCCGCCGGCGCCTTGCGCTTGGTCATGCGATTCTCGACCGTCTTCCAAAGCCGGCTGAGGTAGTTCAGATCGCTCTGGAGCTCGCGCTTGGTACGGTCGAGGGCGGCGGTACGCGCGATGAATCCGATGTTGTCGGGCAGGTCGAGCTCGCGCAGCACGTCGCGCAGGCGGTGGCGGGTGTCCTCGTCTTCGATCTTGCGCGACACGCCGAGCTGCCGCATGCCGGGCATCATGACCAGAAACCGCCCGGGGATGCTCAGGTAGGTGGAGAGCGTCGGTCCCTTGGTGCCGATACCCTCCTTGGTGACCTGCACGATCACCTCCTGTTTGCGACGCAGACAACGCTGGATCGGTGGGCGGCTGCGGCGGGGCATCTTGCGGCCGACGTTCTCGGTGTGTTTTTCTCCCTCGGGGAAATACTGGGGGTGCAGGTCGGAAACGTGGAGAAAGCCATTCTTACCCTGGCCGAAGTCGATGAACGCCGCCTGGATGCTCGGCTCGACGTTGGTGACTACGCCCTTGTAGATGTTGCCGACGTGGTTTTCGGAGGAAGCCCGTTCGAGGTAAATCTCCTGGAGCACCCCGCCTTCGAGAATCGCGATCCGGCACTCCTCGCCCGGTTCGACATTGATGATCATCTCGCGTTCGCCGGTGGGGGCCAGCGCGCGTGTCGCTGCTTTGGACTTGGCGGGCGCATCCTCGGTGGCCGCGGGGGCGCCGTCGGCCGGTTCCTCCCCGTTGGTGGACTTCCGCCGACGGCGCCGCCCCCGCCGCCGCCGCTTGCGCGAGGTCTTGCGCTCCCCCTCTTCTTCCAAGTGTTCCTCATCCCCGGCCTCCGCATCGGGGGCGGGCTCGGGCGGTGTTTCGTCTTCGGCGGGCGACGTTTCGGGCACTGTGCCGACGTCCTCGGGAGGCGCGGGCGACTCCGTCCCTTCGGTGGTTTGGGTGGTGGAATCGCCCCCCTCACCGGCGCGCTGCTTGCGACGCCGCCGACCGCCCCGACGCCGTCTGCGGGATGTCGGCTGCTCCTCGTCCGGGGAACGATCGGGAGGCGCCGGCTCCGCAACGCGGTGCTCCTCAGGCGCGACGACGGCGACATCCCCCTTCTCGTCAAAGCCGTTGTCGGAAACATCGACGGCGGTTTCAACCGGCTCGGCGAGCCGCGCCCGCGACACACTCGGGGGAGGCTCGTGCTCCGCGGCGGTCGCCGGCTCGGCAGCGGACGTGAGCCGGGGGCTGGGCGGAGCCGCCGCCGGAAAGCGAATGACGATCGCATCCTCGCTGCGCACGACTTCGGCCCCGGGGGTCTCGACCTGGATGGCGGCCGCTTCGGTGCCCGAATCACCCCGCGGCGAGTCGGCGGATCGCGCAGCGGGCGTCTTGCGTTTGCGCGTCCCTGTCGCCGCCTGTTTTCGCTTGGTGGTTTTCTTCGGGGTCGTCTTGGCGGATTCGGCGGACGCGCCATCGGTCGCGGTCTTGCGCGCCGTCTTTTTCTTTGTGGTTGCGGCGGATTTGCGAGTCGTCTTGCGTTTGGTCGTCGCCGTCTTGGTTTTTTTCGCAGCGGTAGTCTTGGCGGTCTTGCTGCGCGTAGTGGATTTCTTCTTGGCGGCTTTTTTCCTGGCCGCAGACGCGGTCTTGGTGGAAGCGTTTTCCGCCCCAGCGGCGTCCTGCTCGCGTGTGGTTTTCTTCTTAGCCAACGTGTTTCCTTTCTCTGGCTGGCGGCCAGCTCTCGGCGGCTGCCAACGGAGTTTTCCAAAGGATCTCGACCCGCCGGGTTCGCGACTTCAGCACGTCGCCGGCGGGAAGACCCAGTACTTGCAAGACCTCCTCGGGCCGTGCGGTGCGCTGCTCGATGTAACGCAAGCGCATGCGCAGGTGGTTGCCGTCGAGGTCGATTTGATCGATGCACGGGCGGATTTCGACCTGCCGCGTGGGGCGCTGCGGACCGAAATCGCGGGTGATGAGAGCCGAATCCCGCATCATGAGGTTGTCGAGCCCCGCGTGCGCGATGCCAGCCTCGTCCGCGTCGAGTTCGGCAAGCCAGGTGACGCATGCGGGTTGTGGACGCACACGCCGCTCCAGCACGAGCAGCTCGACGAGCCGGCAGCCGGCGGGCAGCGCATCCGCCAGCGTCTGTGCCAGCCACCCGGCGCGCGCGGCATGAGCGAGCGTCACCATCGCCCACTCGCACTCTGAAGCCAGGCCGACGCTGCGCGGCACAGGCAACACGAGTCGCGGCTGCGGGTTGAAGCCGAGCGAGTAGGCCACCGGCCAGCGGGCGCGGCTGAGCGTGCGCGCGAGCATGCGGATTTCGTCGTGGTGCGAAAGATAGCGCAGGTCGCCTTCGAGCGTGAAGCACACCGCCACCTGAACCCAGTTCTCGGGCGAGTGGTCGGCGGGCGATTGGTGGGGGGCGGGCGCCATCATCAGATTCCGCTTTCGGGCGAGATTTCGCGCAACTTGTC
This sequence comes from Phycisphaerae bacterium, assembly GCA_026984555.1. Classification (GTDB taxonomy): domain Bacteria; phylum Planctomycetota; class Phycisphaerae; order UBA1845; family Fen-1342; genus JALSRY01. The sequence continues at coordinate 6,435 of JALSRY010000156.1, read as the reverse complement.
TCGCAGGTAGTTGATGACCTCGCGGTCGCCGTCGAAACGCAGCACTTTTCGGGCGATGCCTTCGCAGCGTTTGAGAGAGGTGCGGCGAATGACGCGTTTGATCTCGGGGATCTCCTTGGGGGCCATCGAAAGCTCGCGCAGGCCGAGCCCCAGCAGCAACTCAGTATAGATGGGCGAACCCGCCATTTCGCCACACATGGCAACGGGCGTCTGCGCGCGGCGACCAGCCTGGATGACCTCGCGAATCAGCTTGAGCACCGCGGGGTTGTGCGGGCTGTACAGATGGGCGACGCGCTGGTTGGAGCGATCCACCGCGAGCGTGTATTGCGTCAGATCGTTCGTACCGATGCTCAGGAAAGCCGCCTCGCGCGCGAAGGCCCCGGCCAGCAGCGCCGCGGCGGGCGTCTCGACCATGATGCCGACAGGGATCTCGCGGGCGAAGGGAATCCCGTCCTCCTCGAGATCCTCCATCGCGTCGTGGAGGGTGGAGCGGGCCTGGCGCAGCTCCATCAGCGTGGTAATCATGGGGAACATGATCCGCACGTCGCCATCCACGGCCGCCCGCAAGATCGCCCGCAAGTGGGTCTTGAACAGATCGAGGTGGGTCAGGCAGTAGCGTACGGAGCGCAGCCCGAGCACGGGGTTGTGATTGAGTTGGCTCTGGCCCTCGTCGTAGTCGCGCAGATACTCGGCCATCTTCTCGGCGCCGAGATCCATCGTGCGGATCGTCAGCGGCTTGCCGCGCGCGTGGCGCACCGCCCCGCGGAAGACCTCGTACTGTTGTTCCTCGGTGGGAGCCCGATCGGTGCCGAGGAACAGAAACTCGGTGCGATAGAGCCCGACCCCGTCGGCGGATACGTCGATCGCCATCCGCGTCTCGGCGGCGAGCTCGATGTTGGCCATCAGGAGGATGCGGGTACCGTCCTCGGTGACGGCGGGCAGATCGCGCAGCTCGGCGAGCTGGGCCTCGAAGGCACGGTACTCGCGCTGCCGGGAGCGGTACCGCTCGATGGTTTGCTCGTCGGGATTCGCGACGACGACACCATGCGTGCCGTCGAGGATGATCGTTTCCCCGCCGGCGATGTCACTGGTGATATCGTTGAGCGCGACGACAGCGGGAATGCCGAGCATGCGCGCGATGATCGCGGTGTGCGAGGTCTGACCACCGACGTTGATCGCGAACCCGAGGATGTGGGCGCGGTCGAGCTGGATCGCCTGCGACGGGGTGATGTCGTGAGCGACGATGATGACCGGCTCGGTCAGTCGGGCGATGTTCTCGCGGGCGCGACCGAGAATATGCCGCAACACCCGTTTTTCGATGTCGAACAGGTCGCGAACTCGTTCTTTCAGGTAGGGATCGCTGACGCTGCGAAACATGCGTTGGCGCTGATTCATGACCTGGCCGAACGCGTAGGCGGCGGTATATCGCTGCTTTTCGATCAACTCGACGACGGCGTTGCGGAGGCCCTTGTCGGCGATGAACTCTTCGTGGAAAGCGAAAATCGCGGAAGTCTTGTCGCCCAGCTTGCGGGCGGCGGCAACACGCAGGTCGGCGACCTCCTGGCGCGACGTATCGAGCGCCGCGTCGAGCGTCGCGATCTCGGCGGCGAGCTGAGCCGGCGCGATCGTGCGGCGGGGGATGCGATACTCTTCCGTATCGAGTACCAGAGCCGGACCGATCGCCACGCCAGGCGATGCGTTGATGCCTTTTTTCGTGATCATACTACGCGGACACCGCCGCGGCCGCGCCGTCGCGTTGCCGCGCCCGGCACGGAATGCCGTTTCGAGCCAAACTGACCAAGGCCGCTGCGCCCGCGAACAACGCCCCGCGGGCGTTTGTCGTTCATGCCCGGGCAGGGAGGCGGGGCGGCCGATTCACGGCGCCGCCGGGCCCTCGCGCGGAGCGCGGCACTATTCTTCGTTGAACCCCGAATCGATCAGAGCGATCAGGGTTTCGGCGGCCTGGGGCGCGTCGGCGCCGTCGGCCACCACTTTGACTGCCGTCCCCTGCGTGGCCATGAGCATGAGCAGCTCCATCGGGCTGCACCCGTCGGCCTCGCGATCTTCACAATGCACCTTGATCTGTGAGGAAAAACGCGACGCGGCATCCACGAACTGCATGATCGGCCGAAAATGCAGCCCCTCCTTGTTCCGGATGACGGTCTCCCTCTCCACAATCACGGGCATTTCCACGTTGGACTCGTTCGCAGTCATCGGTTCGTCACGCCGGCATCTCAGTCGCCCGGCGCGGCATCGTCCACTTCCTTGAGTAAATCGACGATCTTCTCCACTGTGTCAGACTGTTGCAGAAACCGCCGAAAACGCTCCTGCTGCAAGTGCCGAAACACCAACTCCATCGCCTGGAGATGTTGCTCGGGCTCGTCTTCCGGGCTGAGGATCAGAAACACCCCGAAGACCGGCCCCCCATCGAGCGCGGCGAAATCGATCCCCGTCGTGCTCCGCCCGATCGCCGCGACAACCCGCTTGAGCCCGCTGACCTTCGCGTGCGGAGCGGCGACACCCTTGCCGAACCCGGTCGTTCCCCGCGTCCGCTCGCGGGCGATGATCGACTTGATGACCCCGTCCGTCGTTCCCGCGGGAATCGCTCCCGAATCCGCCAGCACACGCACCAGCTCGCGGATCACGCCATTGCGATCCCGCGACTCCAGCTCCGGTACGATCGCCTCCTCGCACACCAACTCGCAAAGCTTCATCGCCTTCTCCGCCCGCGGCTTGATTTTCAGACCGTACCCGGCTCCTCGGTTCCTTTCGGCGGGTGCTTCCGGTTGCGGACTTTTTCCTTGTGACGCCGAATCTGTCGCTCCACCTTGTCGAGGACGAGATCGACCGCCGCGAAAGCGTCTTCGTGCTCCTCGCTGGCGACGAAAGGCGGCGTTCCTTCGGCTCGGACGATGATTTCAGCCGAGTGCAGGCCGTTGTTGCCGTCGAGAATGACCTCGGCCGCATGCACCCGGTCGTAGTAGCGTTGAAGCCGCTCGACCTTCTTGAGGCAGTACTCTTCGAGCGCCTCGTTGACCCCCATATGTCGGCCGGTAACGGTAATTTGCATCGCTGCTTGCCTCCTGCCGCGGGCCACCGACCCGCGTCGCCTGGTGCCTCCCCCCTCAGGCAGTCAAACTGGACCACCCCCGCATCGCCGGGAGCCCCCTCACACACATCGCATCCGAGGCCGACCGAAGCGCACCGGCGATTCGATTCCTGCGAGTCATATCACACCACTTTCTGCGGCAATGTACACGCCAGCACGCAATATCGTCAAGCGACCCGCTCGACCGGGCGCGCCGCCGGGCAACCCGACCAGCCGGCCCGGTCCGGTCCCGCGCCCTGTCGGGCGCGCTGGCGATCGGCCTGTCTGAAAGAGTGTAGTGGGTTCGCCGCGTGGCGGTTCGGCCGGCAATCCACAATACGAAAGAATCACCCCGCAACCGGGAGATGGGATGTGCGTCGAAGCAAGTCCCCCGGGCGGGCGAGAGCCGCCGAATACCCCCTGTCATGGCACAAAGCGTCTGATAAAACTCGACGACTCACGCGCCCTGCGTGCAACAGCGGGTCGATGCGCGGCGTACCAGTCGCGGCGCGACGCGAACCGATTGCGGAGGCGGAGGTTCCTTCTGCCCCAGGCGCGACACGATCGATTCGACGGCGCGCCGGCCAATCTGCTCCCCCTCGAAATCCACACTCGTGAGGCCCGGCGAGATCCGCCCCGCCACAGTCTCGTTTCCAAACCCCACAATCGCGATTTCGTCCCCCGGCCGGCGACCGACCCGCTCGCTCAGCATCATGACCGAGATCGCGAGGAAATCATCGGACGCAATCACCGCGTCCACACGCGCGAGCCGCGAAGCAAGCGTCTCGACCGCGTTGGGATCCGCAATCGTCACCGTATCTTCATCGGCGTCGATCCCATATTCGCGGCAGACCTCGTATACCCCTTCGAGACAGTGGGCCGCTTCGCCCGGCACCCGGACACAAACCACGCTCCGCCGACCGTTGCGAAGCAAGAAACGAGCCACCATCCGTCCGGCTTCGACAAGGTCCGGCTGAATCAGGTCACAGGTGAAGTCTTCGATGGGCACCGCCGAGGCGACGGGAGCGGTCCCGAACATCTGGCGCAATTGACGGGATGCGGCCGCCGACAGCGACGCGAAGTTCACGACGCCGTCCACGCGGTCGGTGGTGATGGTGGCGATGCGGTCGGCGTCGTGGTCGGAACCGGTTTCGACGACGTGGACCACATACCCCGAGCGTGCCGCTCGCTCCGTCACGCCCCGCAGGAACGCGCTCGCCAGCGAACTCGACAGGTCGCGGATCAGCGCGACGAGCGCGTAGTTGCGTCCGGTGGCAAGCGAACGGGCGGCATAACTGGGCACGTAGTTCAGCCGCCGACATGATTCGAGCACCTTCTGCTTGGTTTTCAGGCTGATATCCGGGCGGTCGTTGAGCGCGCGGGAAACCGTCCCTCGCGAGAGCCCGGTATCCCGCGAGATGTCCTCGATCGTAATCTTTCGCATTTGTGGCCCTTTCTCGGGGTTGGACGTGACGAATCGGCGGGACGATCCCACCCCGTTTTGTCGGCCAAGGTTCCGAACGAAACCGTATCAAACTGATTCTATGCCCGCAGCGGAGCGTTGCAATTAGAAATTGCCTCGGGTCCGCGCGGCCGCTGCGTGCCGGATTTGCGGTGGCCAGCCCGGGTGGACGGGGCCACGCGTACAAGTACCGCGGGGGCGACACGTTCCCGCCGTCCCGGAAGCGCGACATGGTGCCTGATACGCGCCGACGCCGCGGTGTGGGCTCGTGCCTTCGGCCGCGGCGCGCGTGTCTCACGCATGCAGCGCAACGGCATGCGCGAGGCGGCGGGCGCCGGGGGGCGACCTACAACAAGACAACACCGGCTAACAATTCACACGGCGCTACTTGAGGCCGATCGTTTCTTCGAGCTGCTGGGGTGCGTTTTGGATCCCGAGAGGTTCGAGCGTGCCGAGCTGCTCGCGCTGCGTGACGAGAGCCGCTTTGAGAGAACGCGGTACCGTGGGATCGGGCACGGAGTAGATCGGCGGGTCCGTCACGCCCACCTGCATCACGTCGGTCGGGTCGTCGGTGTGACGCAGCCCGATGAGCTGCCCGACCACATGCGCCGCGACGTTGCCAATCGCCCCGCCGACGTCACCATCGGTCGTGACGGCGTTGGCGAACTCGCCACGCAATCCACGAGTGGCGATTTCGGTGGCGAAGACGATCGCGGTTCCTGTCGCCGTCGCGTTGCGGGGGTCCACGTAATCCGCAACCCCCAGGTATCCCTCGGGCGAGCGCCCGCCGACATAGACGGTCAGGTACGGCGTGGCGGGCGGCTCGGGATCGTCGGAGGTAAAGAAGTCGATGTCATAGCCGGAGTAGATGTTTTGCAGCCGCTGCAAGATCACCTGTTTGATGGTCGTGGTTTCGGCGGCTCCCCAGGATGGGTTGAAATCGGCGGCGTCGAGCGCCGGCAGGGGGCGAACCGGCAACGTCGCGGCCGCGGCCGGCCCGCCGTCGAACCGTACCAGCACGCGCTGCGGTCGGTGGGGGACGGTGGTGGCGCTGCGGTCGGCGCGAACATGGACGCTGATCCCGCCGTCAACAACGACGTAGTAATGCTGGCTGGCGTGCCCCACGACCAGTTGGGTGTCGCGGGTAAAGAGCACGAACTCGTAGAGCGGGGGCACGAGCCGGAAGCCGGCACCCAAGCCGAGGTTGGGGTCGAGCACGCCGTTGTCGCCGCGCACCATCGCCTCGTACCACGCCAGCACGTTGCGATCGCTATCGAGCAGCATGATGGAGAACTCATCTTCCGGCGTATAGAACTCATCGAACCCGGGGGTATGCATCATCGCGACGGACAACACGGCGCCGGCATCGAGCGGTCCCAGATCGAAGATTTGCCGCGAACGCGAGAAGGGGATGACGACGCTGGCCTCGTCGTCCACCAGCGGGATCAGCGGTGTGTCGGCGTCGATCGTGGTCGCGAATCGATCGACCACGTTGACCTGGCAGGCGGCGTAGTCACGCACGGCCTCTTCGGTGCGATCGGTGCTGATGTCGGCCCAGAGGAAGTAGCGTCCGGCGGGCACGTCGCGTTTGCCCAGCGCGCTGACGTTCTTGAGCGACAATGCCTGGGGGACGGTGAAGTTCAGGTCGTTGCCGTTGGGGGGCACGGTATCGAGCGGGATATCGTTGCGGGCCCCGACCCCCGCTGCCAGGGTCGTCCCGTCCGGAGAAACCGCGACCGAGCGGATCGCCGAGCGACACGGCTGGAGCTTGAGCTGTTCTTCGCCGGTAGCACTGACCCAGGTGCGAACGGTCCAGTCGGCGCTGCCGGTCACGAGCGTGGCACCGTCGGGCGAGAAGGCCACGGCCAGCACATCGCTCTTGTGG
>JALSRY010000155.1 GCA_026984555.1 Phycisphaerae bacterium | reverse complement strand
CCGGCCCGCGTTCGTACACGCGTTTCTGCTCAACTGGGATTGGCGCCTGGCCGACGTGCGCCGGCTCGAAGCGGCCTTACCCGACGACTACGTGCTGGTTCGTCCCGACGAGCTGGCCCGCTTGTACGTGCATTGGCGGCACCGACCGCAGCGCCCCTGACGCGTCAACTGAAGGTCGTTTGCGCGAGCTGCGCCCCGAGCTCGCACGAGACCGCCGACACGAGCGGCAACGTCACCACGATCACCAGGATCACCCACTTTCGGCGCAGTCGTAGCCACACGATCGTGGTCAGCACGATCATCCACCAGTAGTACGTGATTCCGCACAGCAGTTCACCCACGTCGATGTTGCGCAAGGGCCACCACTTGTTCGGATCCCAGGTACTGGGATCGAGGGGCCAGGGAAAGTTCGCCGTCGTCAGGGGCAGGCCGAGCAAAGGGGGGCCCGCGGGAATATCGAGCACGACGAACGCGGTGGTCAACAGGGAGACGTTGCGCCACATCTTCCATCGCCGCCACCACGACTCGGCCCGAAACTCGAGCAGCAGGAACAGCAGCGACTGGCACTCGACGTGGAACCACACGCCCGCCACCCAGCCGGCCAACGCGCCCCGGTCGAAGTCGCTCAGCAATCCGTGGCCGCCGACGGCCAGCCCCATGCACCCCAGCGCGAACACGGTCGCCCAGAATGTCGAGGTGTCCTCTGAAATGGATCGTGCCGTTCGTCGCGGGTGAAACAGGACCAGCGCCCACGTCTGCACCGCGCCCCACCAGCGCCGCCACCCCCGCGCGCGTTCGATCGGCAGCGGCGGGTGGTGTGTGGCGTTGCGCACCGCCGCCCAGTCGATCAGGGTTCCGCACTCCGGGCAGCGATCGCTCGGCAGCCCGACCAGGATGTAGTGGCATCGCAGGCATCGCGGCGGGGTAGAGGGCGAGTCGCCGCCGGGCGGAGCAGCCGTGTTGTGTTGAGACGCATTGTCATCGGTCGGTTTTCGGTTCGGTCTGTCCGTTGTCGCTTCGTTCATGGCGTACCACGGTGCCGGAACCTGCCAGACTTTGCGCCGATGCAACAAGAGGATACCGTTGTTGGCGCAGTTGTGGCCAGGGGAATGGTATTTGCTTGCAACGGTGTTTCACGTGAAACACGTTTGGACGATCCTGCACGGCGGCGCGTTGGGCGATCTGGCCCTGACGCTGCACCTGGCCCGTGGCCTGCCCGGGGTCGAGCCCGAGAGCTGCCTGGACCTGATCGCGCGGATCCCGCTCGATACGCTTGCCGACGCGAAGCCGGCGATCCGATTCCACAGCAGCGAAACGACGGGTGTCGCGTGGCTTTACGGCGGGGATGCCGCGCCGCCGCCCGCATTGCGCGCGTTGGTTCGTGGCCGGTGGGTGTTCAGTGCGCTGGACGGGCCGGGGTCGCGGGTGGATCGCCGACTGCACGGGCTCGAACCGCGGGGGGTGTACAGTATCGACCCGCGCCCGCGGCGCGGCTGCACCACGCACATTGTTACGCAGTGGCGCCGGATGCTCGCGGCGAGCGGACCGGCGTGCGGACAAACGGCACACGAGACGGATGGGCCGGCGGTATGTGTTTCGCAACAGTGCATCGCCCGCGGCCGGGCGCGTCTCGCGAGCGTATTGCACCGTGCCGATCCAGGCGCAGGCGCGAAGTTCGTGCTGGTTCATCCGGGCAGCGGGGGAGTGGCCAAGTGCTGGCCGCTGGCGGGGTTTGTCGCCGTCGCCGAGAAACTGGCGGCGCACGGCGGCGATGTCGTGTGGCTGCTCGGGCCGGCGGAACTCGAACGCTGGCCCGTGACAACCATCGCGGACCTGCGCCGGCGATTCGCGGTGCTCGCTCCGCCCACCAGCGGCGCATTGCTCGACGTGCTCGCGGCGGGAGGGTTGCTCATCGCCAACGACTGTGGACCGGCCCACCTGGCGGCCCTGATCGGCACTCCAACGGTGGTCCTTTTTGGTCCTACTTCTCCCGATATCTGGCGCCCCCTCGGGCCGCGCGTCCGCATCCTCCGCGGCGATCCGCGCCGCGGCGCGAGTTGGGGGATCACCCCCGAGGCGGTCGCCCGAGCCGCCGGCGACACGAGTATCATGTAGCCGCCGCACTTGGCAACGCGGTTCATGCGCTCGTGCAGAGCAGGAGATGTGTTCGATGAACGATCGTCCCGCGCGGTTGATGTTTGCGTTTCGGCGGTTCGCGTGGTTGCTCGGGCTGGCGAGCGTGGCGGCTTCGACGGCGATCGCCCGCGCTCAGCCCGCGCCCGCTTCGCAGCCGCGGGTGTCTCGGCGGGAAGCGATTGCGGCGGCGCGGGAGTGGGTGGCGCGGCCGCGGCTCGAGCGGCGAATCGTCGCGTTCGCACCGGCGGCGGATATTCGCTATCGCGAGTACGACCGGCCGCGACCGCTGCGCACGTGGATCGTGCGGATCGACCTGGACACGCCGGGGGTACGCTTCGCGCTGACGCGCCCGGATGTTTCGAGCGCGGCCTCGCAGCCGGCACACGAGACGCTGTCGGCGACGACGTTGGATTTCGCGATGCAGCGCGGCGTGCAGTTGGCGGTGAACACGAGCGCGTTCGGACCGTTTCGTCCGCGGATGGGCCAGCCGATGGACGTGGTGGGCCTGGCGGCCGTCGCGGGCCGGAAGTTCTCGGAGCCTCACGAGCGGTTCGGTGCGCTGTACATCTCGCGTGCCGGACGCGTCGCGCTCAAGGGGCCGCCGCTGCCCCAACGCGATCTGTGGCACGTCGTCGCTGGTTTTCGGATGTTGGTGGACGATCGGCACGTCGTGGTGTCCGACCGGGTGATGCGCAGCAAGTTCGGCGGCGTGAATCCGCGCACGGCGGTGGGCAGCGACCGCGAAGGCCGGACGCTGTGGATCGTGGTCGTGGACGGGCGACAGCAGGGCGTCAGCGAGGGCATCACGCTGATCGAACTGGCGTGCCTGATGGAGTCGCTGGGGGTGTGGGACGCGCTCAACCTGGACGGGGGAGGCTCGTCGACGCTGGTGGTGGAAGATCGTGACGGCGTGCACCGGGTCATGAACACGCCGGTGGGTCGCGGCAAGCCCGGCACCTTGCGGGAGGTCGCCAACAACCTGGGTTTCTACCTGCCGGGGGTGGGCATCGAGCCGCGCCACGCGGCGCCAAGGACGCTGCGCGAGGCGGTGGTTCGGCTGGTATCTTCGCGGCGTGGGGGCGGGTACGAATGGAAGGGCGACGGTGTCGCGCGGGACATCTGCTACGAAGGGCAGGTGGTGCTCCGGGCGAATCCGCGGGGGACGTTCTGTTGTGGTGCGACGCTGGAAGCATTTCTGCAAGCCTATTGCTGGCGGAAGTTCGGCAAGCCGACCCCGCCGACGGAGGGGCGGTGGTTCGAGGGCTGGCCGCCGGCGAGGTTCGTCGCGCTGTGGAAGGGGTGGTATGGCACGGACGATGCGCCGAAGCTGGCGGCGTTTCCACCGGCGATGCGGAGCGTGATCCGCGAGCGGCAGGTGGCGGCGGTGTTGCCGTGGGCCGGACTGGGGCAGCCGGTGAACGACTACCGGCTCTTGCGGCGGGGGGATTTCGTGGAGTTCTGGCGGAAAAACGGCAGCGGTCACTCGGTGATCTTCTGGGGGCGCGACGTGGACGAGGCGGGCCGGGAGCGGCTGTGGTACTGGTCGAGTCAGCGCCACCCGCGTTATGCGTATCCGCGTCGGGCGGGGGGGAGCCCGGTGCGGCTCGCGGGTTACGGGTTGAACTGGGAATACGTCGGGTCGCGTATCGACCCCGCGCGGATCTTCGGAGCGGCGCCGGTCGATTCCGTCCCGGTGCGGGACGAGGCGGAGTAGGGGGTTGGTCGTCAGAGGTGGCGGCACGTGGGGCGTGGCGTGGCGAGGGGCGGGGTCGCGTGGCGGCGGCGTGGCGCTATAATCGGGGCACGCCGGCGCGGAGCCTGGGGCGGTGGCGCGGCGTGGGAAGGAGTTCGACGACGTGGCAACTGACTGGCAAATGCCCCGGCGCGGCGAAGCGTGTTGTCAATGCGGACGCAGCTTCGAGCCCGGAGACGTGATGACGGCGTGCCTGTACGAAACTCCCGAGGGCTACGGTCGGCGGGACTACTGCGAGGCGTGTCCGGTGCCGGATGAGCCGCCGGCGGTCGCGGCATGGCG
>JALSRY010000154.1 GCA_026984555.1 Phycisphaerae bacterium | reverse complement strand
AATCGTTCCAGGAACTGGCCACGCGCACGTGGCGTGGTGAAATCGGCGCGACGTACCAATGGTCCGAGGCGTTGTCCGGCTCGGCCGATCTGTACGGTTACCGCCAGAGCGCCGACCGCAATTCCGATTTCAGCGAGTGGGGGGCACTGGCCAGCCTGGCGTACAACAAGGACAACGCGCTGGGGCATTTTTCCGCCAATGTGTCCTATAACCATACGTCGACCGAGACCGATAACGGCCGGCGGCAGGGCATCATCATCGGGGAAGCGGTGACGCTGCGCGACCCGCGGCCGGCGTACCTGGCTCATGTGAACGTCAACTTGCTTACCGTGGTCGTGACCGATCAGCAGCGTGCTCGCATCTACCTGCTCGGGCGTGACTACCTGCTGGTGCCGCTGGGACGTTACACGGCCATGGTGCGCGTTCCCACGGGGCGCATCGCCGACGGTCAGACGGTACTGGTGGCGTATACCTACCGGGTACTACGCGATTACGACGTCGCCCGCGAGCGCATCGACGTGCGCATCCAGCAGCGGTTCGACTTCGGCCTGACGCCGTACTACGCCGGCTCGATCCAGAACGAGGACATCGACCACGCCGGCTACCTGTCGTTCCGGTCGCGTGACATCAACCGGCACCGTCTCGGCGCCACGTATCGCCAGCGTCGCTGGTCGGTGGGGGCGGAGTACGAATACAACGACGATACGATCGATCCGTACCAGGCGGTCCACCTCAACGGTGACGCGGTGCTCTGGCAGGACGCGCGGCGACAGCTCGACGGCAAGGGCACGCTGTCGCGGTTCTGGTTCGACGGGGCCCGCTGGCTCGAAGCTCGTCACACGACGTTGCTGGACCTGGGCATGTCGTATCGGCAGGTGTTCGCCCGCCAGGTGGAGACCACGGCCGGCATTCTCTATCGTTACGAGGATGACTCGCTCTATGGTCTGACCCACGGGGTTGACCTCAACGCCGCGGTGGTCTGGAAGATCGGCTATTTTTCGCTGCGTTTCGAGGCGGAATACGACCTGTTGCGGCTGCCGCGCTCGACGGACGACGGGTTCTCGGTGTGGCTCAAGCTCACGCGCGAGATTCCGGTCATCACGAGGAAACGGTCGTGAGCACGGCTCGGCTGGCGGTCGCGGTGTTCGCGACGGTGTTTCTGGTTGCCTGTCGAGCCCCGCTGCGGCCCATCTTTCCGGCGGTGTCTTCCGATCTGGTCTGGCCACGTCCCCCCGACAGGCCCCGCATCCGCTACGTGGGCGCGTTGCGGGGGGAGTCGAGTCTGGGTGTCAAGCCGCGCGGCTGGGCCGCGTTGCGGGCGGTGCTCGCCGGGCCGCGCCACTTGATCGATTTTGCCCGCCCTTCGGCGGTGGCGGTGGCGGGTGAGCGGATTTTCGTCGCCGATATCGGGCTGGCGGTGGTTCACATGCTCGATTTGGCGAACCGGCGATATGCGGTACTTGCCGGCGCGCCCGATGACCCGCTCGCCGTTCCGATCGACGTGACGATCGCGGGCGGCGATACGGTGGTGGTTGTCGATCGCAAGCGTGCGGCGCTCGATTTGTTCGATCTTGACGGCCACTGGCGGCGAACATTGCGTTGGGCGCAGCTCGCGGCGCCGGTAGCCGCCGACTGGGATGCGGGCCACGATGCGCTGTGGATTGCCGACGCCGCGGCTCACGCCTGCTTTGTCACGACCGGCTATGGTCCGCCGCGGCAGGCCTTCGGGGGGCGCGGGAGCGGTTGGGGGCGTCTGAATTACCCGAGCGATCTGGTCGTGGGGGCGGGCGTCGGCGTGGTCGTGGCGGATGCGATGAACTTCCGGGTGCAGGTGTTCGACGTTACGGGCCAGGTGGCGGCGGTGTTCGGGCAGAAGGGTGATGCGGCGGGAGATTTTTCGCGTCCCCGTTCGGTCGCGGTCGATTCCGACGGGCACATCTACGTGGTTGATAACCAGTTCGAGAACGTGCAGGTCTTCGATCGCGCCGGCAGGCTGCTGATGGCGTTCGGACGCGGGGGTTCGGGGCCGGGTCAATTCTCGCTGCCGGCCGGCATCACCATCGACGCGCGGGATCGCATCTGGATCGCCGACAGTTACAATCATCGCGTACAGGTGTTTCAGTACCTGGCGGAGGAAGCATCATGAGCCGCATCGGAGCGATGCTCCCGGGGGTTTTGCTGATTGCGCTATGTGCGGCGACGGCGCCGGCGGACGACGAAAGCGTGGTCAACTCGCCACACGATCTCTCCGCGATGGGGCCCGGGCCGGTCCACGCCCTCGAAGAAACCCGCGTATGCGTGTTCTGTCATACGCCGCACAACGCCTCGCCCGAGGCTCCGTTGTGGAACCGCTTCAACCCGACGACGCATTACCGCATTTACGAGAGCCGCACGACCGACGCGCGGATCGATCAGCCCGGATCGGCGAGCAAGCGTTGTCTCAGTTGCCACGACGGGAGCATCGCGTTGGGGTTGACGCTGAGTCGCCCGGCGACCGACCCGATCCGCATGACGCATCCGTTCATGCCGAGCGGTCCCGCCAACCTCACCAACGACCTGTCCGACGATCACCCGATTGGTTTGCGTTACGACCGCCCGCTGTCGAACCGCGATCGGCAAATCCGCCAGCCCGAGCTGATCGATTCGCGCATCGAGCTGGGGCCGCGCAACGAGCTGGAATGCACCGCGTGTCACGATCCGCACAACAACGAGCTGGGTAACTTCCTGCGCATCACGCAGCGTGAGGGAGCCTTGTGCGTCACGTGTCACGACATGCGGGGCTGGCGGCTGAGCGCGCACGCCGGCAGCCCGCGGGCGGTCCCGACGACGGTCACACACGGCGTGCAACTGCCTTACGTTTCGATGGCCGACAATGCCTGTCGTTCGTGTCACACGCCGCACAGCGCGCCGCGCCGCGAGCAGTTGCTCTACGATCGGCCATCGCGCTTGTGCCTGGATTGTCATGATGGAATCGGCGCGCGGGATGTGCATCCGGTGGTCAATCAGCGTTATGGGCACCGCATCAACCCGGTTTTCGAGCGGGCGTGGCCCGGCGGCGCGCGGCCGCGGAGCGTCCGCACGGTCGAGTGCACCGACTGCCACAACCCGCACGCGGTGGCCCCGGACGTATTGGGACGCGGGCTCAAGGCGGGGCCGCTCGGTTCGCTGGTTCCGCCGGCGATGCGGGAGGTTTCCGGCGTGAGCATCGCGGGGTTGCCGGTGGCCCGGGCGCAGCTTTATTACGAGGTGTGTTTTCGGTGTCACGCCGATCGGCCGGTGATCGTGCCCGATCGCATCATCCGCCAGGAGGACACCGCCGGGAACATTCGCCGCCAGTTCCTGCCGACCGTCGCATCGGCCCACCCGGTGGCGTTCGCGGCGCGCGATACCGGCGAGGTGCCCAGTTTGTTGCCGCAATACCGCACGCGGCAGACGATCAGTTGCCAGGCTTGCCACGACAATCCCGATTCGGTCGGGCAGGGGGGGGTAGAGATTCGCGGTCCCCACGGGTCGCGCTATCAGTACCTGCTCGCAGCCCGCTACGACACGCAGGACTTCACGATCGAGTCGCCCCAGTCGTATGCCTTGTGTTATCGGTGTCACGACCGCAACTCGATCCTCAGTGACGAGAGTTTTCCGTATCACCGCACGCACATCGTCCGCGGGCAAGCGCCATGCAGCGCGTGCCACGCGGCCCACGGCGTGCCGGGCAGTGCATCGCAGCACGATCACCTCATCAACTTCGATATCTCGATCGTCGGCGGCCGGCGGTTCTACCTCGACACGGGACGGTTCAGCGGATCATGTACGTTGACCTGCCACGGGGTGGACCACGTCAATCTTGCATACAGTCGTTGAGGGTGGGATCGGTTGGAGGGGGGGAAACCGGCAGGCGATGGTTCGGGCTGACACGGAAAAAGACCGGGGCCCGCGAAGGCGGCATGGTTCGGGCATCCGCCGGCGGGCCTCGGGCCATACGGTGGTGGAAAAAAACGGGATCTCGCCCGGAAGTTGCTGGGCTCCCACTTCCCGAACGACGAGATCCCGGGGCTACGGTTCGGTGCCTCCTTCCCCAATGCCCGGAGAACACCTTCGCGGCCTGCATCCCTCCAGCAGCAGGCCGAATCCGACGACGATCCGGGGGGCTCCCACTGCCCGCATCGCCGTCGTTCGCCAGC
>JALSRY010000153.1 GCA_026984555.1 Phycisphaerae bacterium | reverse complement strand
GGCTACTGGGTGGCGCCGGCGCAATCCTCACCTACATCTGGTGCTGGCCCGTCGCCGTCCGCGATTTTGCCGGCGGGCGAACCTGACGCCGCTGCGGCGGCAAGTCCGGCGATTGCACCATCGAGAGGGCGGTCGGAGCGGGACGACCCCCGCTGCCAAGCGCCAGCCACGCGGTCGCGGAATCTCCCCTGTTGGACAAAGCCGGCACACCGTCCTTGTCAGCCGCGCACCGGGCCCATCGCGGGGTACTCGAGCGAGGGTTCTGGCCCATCGTCGTTGGTTCGTGCTATGACACCCCGGCCGAGGCGCTCGCGAGCACGTGCCCCGAAGTAGGCGTTCGCGTACAATCCCGCCGAGCCGACAGTCTCTCGCAAGAGGTTCATCCAGATGCTTTCTCGTATACTGATTGGCGTGTTGGACGCTCTGCTGGCGGTGTCGCTGGCCGCGCCGGTGTTTGCCGACTGCACCAATATCCTCGTCACGAAAGGTGCCTCCGCCGACGGATCGGTCATCATCACCTACGCCTGCGACGGCGAGTTTCACCCACGCCTGCGGTACATTCCGCCGGCGGACCACAAGCCCGGAGAGGTGATCGAGTACAAGGATCGCGAAGGCCGCGTTCGCGCGCGCATTCCGCAGGTACCCCACACTTTCGGTGTCGTCGGCCTGATGAACGAGCATCAGCTCGCGATCAGCGAAACGACCTTCGGCGGTCGCGACGAGCTTTACAACCCCGAAGGCGTGCTGAGCTACTGGGAACTGATGAAGCTCGCACTCCAGCGGGCGCGGACCGCCCGCGAGGCGATTGGTGTCATCACGGGGCTGGTGGACAAGTACGGTTACCGCTCGCCGGGGGAGTCGATCTCGATCGCGGACAAGAACGAGGTGTGGATCCTGGAGATTATCGGGCGTGGTCCAGGCCGGAAGGGTGCGAACTGGGTGGCGATGCGGTTGCCGGACGGGACGATCTCGTGCCACGCAAACAAGGCTCGCATCGGCACGTTTCCGCTCGAAGATGCGGAAAACTGCTTGTACGACAAGGATGTGATTTCGTTCGCGATCGAGAAAGGGTACTACGATCCGTCATCGGGCCAGGCGTTTCGCTATTGTGATGTGTATTGCCCGCCCACCCCGCGGAACCAGCGTTACGCTTCGACGCGGGTGTGGAGCGTGTTTCGCCGGGCGGCACCGTCGCTGCACCTTCCGCCGGACTATCACCGGGCGGTTCCCGGCGCCAAACCCTACCCTTTGTGGATCAAGCCCGACCACAAGTTGCGTGTTGCCGACGTCATGGCGTTGATGCGTGATCATTACGAGGGCACGCCGTACGACATGACCAAGGGAATCGATGCGGGACCGTTCGGGATGGCGGACCGCTGGCGGCCGATCCAGTGGAAAATCGATGGCGTCGAGTATGCGTGGGAGCGTCCGATTTCCACGCAGCAGACCGGCTTCTCGTTCGTGTCCCAGTCGCGGGCCAGCCTTCCCGACGCCATCGGGGGGGTCTATTGGTACGGCGTAGACAACACCTACACGACCTGCTATTTCCCGCTGTACTGCTGTATCGACGCACTGCCCGCGTCGTATACGACCGGCGAGATGAGCCGGTTCTCGTGGGATTCGGCGTGGTGGGTGTTCAATCTTGTCGCCAACTACGCGAATCTGCGCTATCGCGACATGGTGCCCGAGATTCGCGCGGTCCAGCACGAGCTCGAGAGCTCGTTTTTCGCGCTCCAGCCCGCCGTCGAACAGACGGCGCTGACGCTCTACAAGCACGACCCGGAATTGATGCGGCGCTACCTCACGGATTACTGCGTCACGCACGGCGAGCTGGTGACGCGACGCTGGAAGGAACTCGCCGAGTACCTGTTTCGCAAGTACAACGACGGATATGTGCAGGGTGAGCCCGGGCGCCCGCACGAGTCCGGCTATCCCGAGTCGTGGTTGCAGCGGGTGCTGCGGGAGCGGCCGACACAGTTTCGACTCGAACCGAACAAGACCAAGGCGCCCGAATCGAAACTGGTGGACTGAGCACGCCATGGCGACGTTCTGTGCGAAATTGCGACGGGGACGCCTCGTTCGCGCCGGTCGCCGACCGGGAATCGGCCAGCTCCAACCGGCCAGCCCGCCGGCGGATGTTCTCTCTGGGATGCCGCGGTGCCCGGGGCGCAAGGCCCAGATTGCGGGGATGGTCGCGGGTCTTGTGCGCGAGAAGGCCGGCTTTCGTCTAGTCTATGTCGGGGGAGGGGACGCGCGGAGCCCCTTCCTGGTTGGGCTGGTGGCCCTCGGGCTGGTGTTGTGCGGGCTTGGGGGGTGTGTGCCGCTGATTCCGGAAGATGGGTTCGTGGAACTCACGTCGCGGTTCGCGCTGGCTCCGCAGCGTACCTGCGGCGAACTCAAGCGCTTCGCGGGCGTCGCATCGTTGCCCGATGTGGATAATCCCGGCGAGTTGGGACTGACGTACGAGGAGGCGTTCGTTCCCGTCGCCGAAGGGCTGCGGGTGCGGTTGTGGTATCTGCCGGCGGCGGCAGAGCGCGGCACGGTGGTTTTCTCGATGGGGGCCGCGGCGGGCATGAACTGCTACCTGCTGATCCCGAAAGAGCTGGTCGCGGCGGGCTGGTCGGTGGTGATATACGAGTACGAGGGGTTCGGCGAGAGCGATGGTCGCGCGTCGATGGCGGTGTTGCTGCGTGACGCCGATGCGGTTCTCGACTGGACGCTCGAGCGTACCGCGCGTGCGCGGGTGACGCTGTTGGGGGCGTCGGTCGGGACGATTCCGTCGGTCGCGTTGGCGGCCGAGCGGCCCGGCGACGTCAACGCCGTCGTGCTGGATGGGGCGATATCGCTTCGCGCGGAAATCGACCGTCTCTGGTTTCTCTACGGGGGCCAAACGGAGCGTTATCTTGCTCATTTCGACAGGCGCATGTGGCTCGAAGAACAGATCACGCGGGTCCACCAGCCGGTGCTGGCGTTCGCGTATGGTCGCGACGAGTACGCGACATCGGCGCGGATGCCGGAGATCCTGGCCGGCTGTCCCGGTCCGACGACGCTGCATACGTTTCCCGAGCTGGGGCACGCGCGGGGGCCGTATCGGCAGACGGGGGAGTATTTTGACATCCTGGAGGGGTTCCTGAGCGACGTGTGGGGCACCGAATCGCCGGCGCAGTAGTGCCTGGGGCGGTATTATCGGGCATTGCGGCCAAACCGGCCAACCTTTGACTTCCGCTCCGCGACGCCTTTAGAATGAGACAAGGTGCCCGCGCTCCGTGCGCGGTCGGGATAGGCGGCGTGCGCTGGGCTGTCGCGTTCCGGCCGGCGGGGGCGAAACGGGCCGTTTCGATGTAGGCATGTACGCATGGATCGGCGTGTGAAGGTCGTTCATCTGCGAACGGGTGATGCCGCGATCGACGGTCGTATTGCCGCTTGGTTGCGCAGACACGGAGCGACCGTCATCGAATGCGCCGACGCCTGCGAGGCCTGCGTGCTCGCGGTGCGGGCCGAGGGGCTGCCTCCGCAACTGGCGATGGTGGGGGCCGACTGGCTGGCGCCGGATGAGTTTTCCGTGTTGGGGTATTTCCGCGAGGTCTGGCCGTCGATCGGCATCGTGATCACGGGCAGTCCGCGGGTGGTCGCGATGTTCCCGGCTTCGCCGCGTACCTATATTTGCCGAAACGAGGCTGCGCTGGTGCGCATGTTCGCGCTGACGCCGGCCGCACTGTATGACCAGATCGCCAGCGGGGCGCGCCGGCCGCTGGAAGGGCCCGCGGGCGCGGTTGCGGGGGAGGACGGTTACCGTCCGGTGGCTCCCGGTGTGTCTCGCATCCTGGACCACGCGCGCGCGAGCAGCGATCCGGATGAGCGTCCAACCGGGCGCGAACCCCAGACCGGCGACGGTGTCGCTGCCGCTGCCGATCCGCTGGTCGAACCCGATTCCACGGAAATCACCGGCCGGCCGCTTACGCCGGAAGAGGTGGCGGCACTGCTGGACGATGACGCGAGATAACGGACAGGACAAACCACAGACCACGGGCGGAGAGTCGCCCGCGCGAAGGCGGCTGCTGCTGGTTGGTACGCAGGCGCTGCGCGAGACACTCGCGCGGGCGTTGCCCACGTGCGACGTGCAGATCGCCGCCCATCCGCTCGATGGTGTCTGGCTCGGTGGAAAACACGATTTCGACGCGGCGTTCGTGTCGTTGCGGCTGGGGCCGCG
>JALSRY010000152.1 GCA_026984555.1 Phycisphaerae bacterium | reverse complement strand
GAATACTAACCTAACATTGTGGTGTTGTCAAGAAAAGTTCGCGAAAGCTGCGAAAAACGACAGCCCCAGATGTTGGGGACAAACGGGGTCGCAGCCGCCAGCGGTGGGACGGCGGGGCGGGGGAGGGGCGCGTAAGTCACGAAAGGAAACGGGGTTAGCGTGGGGTGTGTGTTTAGGATTCTGTTTGGGCGCCGCCCCGATACGATGTTCCCCGCCAAGTGGTGGACGTGCCAAGCAAGCGACGCATGGCGTTCAGGGTCATGCCCAAACAAAGCAGGGCGCCGAGCGGGTACGTGAGGGCCCAGGCGCGTCCGTTGCCGGTCACGTGGTAAAACCGCCAGAGGACGGATTGCTGCGCGAGGATCGCGAAGGCGGCCGCCGACGCCAGATAGCCGGAGGCATGACCTGCCAGCGGCGAAAGCAGAAGGGTGAGGTAGGGCGAGAGGCTGAAGACGGCGAGCATGATCACACTGACGAGCAGGCGGGGGAACGTGCCGAAGCAGCCGTAGAAGATGCGGCTCCAGCCCCGCCAGATCTGCTTGATGCCGGTGTACATGCGGACGCGGTAGAGGTCGCCGCCGCGAATGACGCGGAGGGTGAGGCCGGCGGCCTTGGTGCGTCGGGCCATGTGCATGTCTTCGTTGAGCGTGGCTCGGACGGGTTCGTGGCCGCCGATGGCGTCGTAGGTAGTTCGCGGCATGAGCATGAAAGCGCCATTGGCGTAGGCGCGGGGCGAACGCGGGCTGTTGACCTTCTGCGGCGGGAACCAGAAGACCATGATGGCGCCGGCGACGGGCTGGACGACGCGTTCCCAGAATGTGCCCGCTTCGAGACGGGGAAGTACGGACAGGAAATCGACCCGTTCGCGGAGGGCGTAGCGCATCGCCGCGGCCAGCAGGTGGGGGGAGTCGAACGCGCAGTCGGCGTCAGTGAAGCAGAGCCAGCGGCCGCGGGCCCGGGCCACGCCCTGGTGCATGGCGTGGTTCTTGCCGAACCAGCCGTCGGGAAGGTGTTGGACGTGGACGGGGGTGACGCGGGGGTCGCGGCGGGCGAAGTCGTCGATGATCGGGCCGGTGCGGTCGTCGCTGCGGTCGTTTATGGCGACGATCTGGAGGCCGGGATACTGCTGATCGCAGAGCCCCTGGAGACAGCGGGGGAGGTTGTCTTGCTCGTCCTTGGCGGCGACGAGGATGGTCAGCTCGGGAAGGGTTGGGTGGTCGGGGGCGGGTTCATCTTCGCGCAGAACGGGTTCGCTACGCCCGCGGTTCAGATCGAGGTGGCGTTTGAGCCAGACCAGAGCGATAAGGCAGGTAAACCAGAACCAAGCCGCGAGAGCGGCGGAGTCGAAGGCGGGGCCGAAGTATGCAAGCAGCACGGGCGGCGTCTCCTGCGTCGAGCGAGTGCATTGATTGAGCGGGCGGGAACGCGCTTCGCCGGCTGGTGTGGCAGCGTAGCGAAAGCGTCGTTCGGGGGCAACGCGGCGGGAGGGCCGGGCGGAAGGGGGCGGAGGGACAAGACGCGTGTGGGGTGGATGTTCTCGCCACGGCCGGCGGAACGCTCGCGACTACATCGGGTTGGGTGGCCATGCGGTCTTTATCGGACCGGACAAGGCGTTGTTCAAGTGGTCCGGGTCGTTTTTCGATTCAGGATGTAGGTCATTGTGGGTAATGGGATGGGGGCGGGCTGGTGGCCTTGGGCGGGCCGGTGAGGGGGCGGGCGACGCCGGTTTGCGAGTTGGTGGAAGGCGCTCGCGTCACGCACGCCGACATTCGTGATGCGGTTGCGGAATGTGATGAGGTATCGGCCAGTGGCACGTGTACGTTCGATACGACTGATGATCCTGTCGCTTGTCGCCTTGGGTGTGTCATCCGGGGCGGTCATGTTCGGGGTGCACGTGTACCTGGACCGCACGGCTCCCCAATATGCCGAGATATTGCCGTTCCTGGTGATGGCGCCGTTGCTGGCGGCGTTGTACGTCGTGTTCGGCGTGTCGATTTGCCGGCGTCTGCGCGCGTTGTACCGGGAGAAAACGCAGGCGGAAGACTTCCTGCATGGCGTGATCGACTCGATGAACGAGCCGTTGCTCGTGGTGGATCGCGGTTTTCGAGTCATTCTGGCGAACCGGGCGGCGCGGCAGTTGTTGAGTGACGCACCGCAGGGTGAACCGCTTACGTGTCACAGCCTGACGCACCGCAGCCCGGTGCCGTGCGATCGTAACGGCGAGCGTTGTCCGGTCGTCGAGGCGGTCGAGGCCAAGGAACCGGTGACGCTCGAACACGTGCACGAACGGCGTGATGGCTCGTACGAGGTCGCGCAGGTTACGGCCTGGCCGGTGCTGGACGAGCAGGGGGAGGTTGTTCACGTCATCGAGCATATACGCGACCTGAGCCAGCGTGTGGCCGCCGAAGAGCGCCAACGCCGATTGAGCCGGGCGATCGAGGCCGCCGCGGACGCGGTGGTGCTGACGGATTCCGAGGGGACGATTCTCCAGGTCAACCCGGCGTTCACGCGTCTTACGGGCTACAGTGCGGAGGAAGTGATTGGTAAGACCCCGCGTGTGCTCAAGAGCGGCCGGCAGCCCCCCGAGCTCTACGAGGCGCTCTGGAAGGCGATCACGTCCGGTGAATGCTGGAGCGGGAACATCGTCAACCGGCGCAAGGACGGAAGCACGTATGATGCGGCGTTGACGGTGTCGCCGGTGTTCGACGGGGAGGGGAACGTCGAGGGATACGTGGGTATTCACCGCGACATCAGCGAGCAGATTCGGCTCGAGCGGGAGTTGCACGCCACGAACGAGGCGCTGACCGACGCGTTGCGGCGGAACAAATCGGCGACAGCGCGGCTGGAGCGGACGCTGGACGAGCTGGAGGCGGCGAGTCGTTTTCAGAACAAGGTGCTTCAGACGGCGGCGACGGCGATTTTCACGGTCGATACGCAACAGCGGATCACCGGCGTGAACGAAGCGTTCGAGCACATCACGGGGTTCAGCGAGGCGGAGGTGATCGGCAAGACGTGCAGCATCCTGCGGGGCGAGCCGTGCGGGCGCGAATGTCGCCTGTTCGAGAAGCAGCGCAGCGGGCCGATCGTACGCCAGCAATGTACGATTCGCACGAAGGACGATCGCGAGCTCGTGATTCTGAAGAACGCCGACTTGTTCACGGACGAGGCGGGGCAAGTCATCGGCGGCATCGAATCGTTCGTGGATGTGACGTCGCTAACCGAGGCACGCCAGCGGGCGGAGGATGCCAGCCGGTCGAAGAGCGAATTCCTGGCGAACATGAGTCACGAGATCCGCACGCCGATGACGGCGATTCTGGGATTTTCCGAGACGTTGCTGGACCCGGACCTCTCGGAACGGGAACGGATCGACGCGATTCAGACGATCCGCCGCAATGGGGAACACCTGTTGCAGCTCATCAATGATATTCTCGACCTGTCGAAGATCGAGGCGGGCAAGTTGGATGTTGAGCGGATGGCGTGCTCGCCGATCGAGCTGGCACGGGACGCGATCGAGCTGATGCGCGTGCGGGCGGAGGGCCGGGGAATCGGGCTCGCGTTGGAGATCGTGGGCCGCATGCCCGAGCGGATCCACACGGACCCGACCCGGCTGCGTCAAATCCTGGTGAACCTGCTCGGCAACGCGATCAAGTTCACCGAACAGGGCGGGGTTCGCCTGAAGGTGCGTTATGTCGGCGAGGGCACGTCGTCGTCGATGGTACAGTTCGACGTGACGGATACGGGTATCGGGATGAACGCCGAACAGGTCGCCCGACTGTTTCGGCCGTTCACGCAGGCCGACGCGTCTACGACGCGGCGATTCGGCGGCACGGGGTTGGGCCTGACGATCAGCCGCCGTCTGGCGCGGATGCTGGGGGGCGACATTACGATCAGGAGCGCACCGGGCAAGGGGAGTACGTTTACGGTCACGATCGCGACCGGACCGCTCGAAGGCGTGAAGTTTGTGGATCCGGCGCGGCTGGATGCACCGGCCAAGAGCGCCGCCACCACGGCAACCCACGCGACATCCGGCGGCGAGAAACTCGCGAATTGTCGCATCCTGCTCGCCGAAGATGGGCGGGACAACCAGCGGTTGATCTCGTTTTTCCTGCGGCGGGCGGGGGCAAAAGTCGAGGTGGTCGAGAACGGACGACTGGCGGTCGATGCGGCGTTGGCTGCGGAATCCGGCGGGAAGCCGTTCGACGTGATCTTGATG
>JALSRY010000151.1 GCA_026984555.1 Phycisphaerae bacterium | reverse complement strand
ACGTTCTCCAGGCCGACGGCCGAAGTGCGTCTCACGGAAACGATTACGATCCGCGCGCCGGACAGCGGCGATCTCGACCTCGCCGCGCTCGGTGTGATCACACATACGTTTCAGCAGATTCCCGTTCCCGAGCCCGCGTCTCTTGTGCTTTTCGCCGCGACTGTCGCCGTGCTTGCGCGACGGCGGTAAGTGGCGAATTGGGCAGGAGCTCAGGAAAGGCCGGCGTTTCGCTTGTCGAGCGTCGGTCTTGCCTTGCGCCGGGGGCGTGATGGCTTGGGGCGGCCTGGTCGTTCGGGTATTGGTCCCCGGCGGGTGACGGTGCCGGCGGACGACGTATTTCCACGTCCTTGACGGAAGAAGCTTATACCGCGGTGCATCTGCTACGATAGCGTGCCCGCCCGTAAGCCCGGGTTCGCGTTGAAGGTCGTCTCCCGGCGAGCGGATTGTGGCGTGCGATGCCGGTCGCGCCTCGCCGGCCGACCCGGCCGGTATTCCGAATACAAAAGCGAGTGACCATGAAACCAGAGCAAGACGACGCGGGCACGCCGACCGTCCCCCCGTTCATCGACCCGGTGTGCGGCATGCGTGTCGCTGGTTCGGGGCCGCACCGGTTGGAGCTGGCCGGCAGGGAATACCGATTCTGCTCTGCGCACTGTCTGGCCAAGTTCGAGGCCGAGCCGGCACGCTACACGACCGCTGCGAGCGATGCTCCGTCCGCCGAGGACGCGGGCGGCGTGTATACGTGTCCGATGCACCCCGAGGTGCGGGCGCATGGTCCGGGGAGCTGTCCTCGTTGCGGTATGGCGTTGGAACCGCTGGTCGTACCCGCGGGCCCGACGCCGCTGGCCGGCACGTCGGCCGAGTGGACCTGCCCGATGCACCCGGAGATCGTGCGGCCCGAGCCGGGCGACTGTCCGATCTGCGGCATGGCCCTGGAGCCGCAGGCCGTTTCGGACGACGCGGTTCCCGCCACGCCGGAACTGGACGACATGGCTCGGCGGTTGAAGTTTGCGGTGGTGTTGGCGGTGCCGCTGGTACTGGTCGCGATGGGAGATTTGTTGCCGGGGCGGCCGGTGTCGCGGATGTTGTCGGGGCGTGGGCGGAGTTTGCTGGAGTTGCTGTTGGCGACGCCGATTTGCGTGTGGGCGGCGTGGCCGTTCTACGTGCGTGCGGTCCGGTCGGTGCGGCACGCGAGCCTCAACATGTTTACGTTGATCGGGCTGGGGGTGAGCGTTGCGTATGTATACAGTCTCGTGGCGGCGTTGTTTCCGGGGGTTTTTCCGGAGTCGTTCCGGGAAAACGGCGAGGTCGCGGTGTATTTCGAGGCGGCGGGGGTGATCGTCACGTTGATCCTGTTCGGGCAGGTGCTCGAGCTCAAGGCGCGGAGCCAGACGGGGGCTGCGATACGGAAACTGCTCGGGATGCAGGCCAAGACCGCCCGGCGTATCCACGAGGACGGTCGCGAAGAGGATGTCCCACTGGCGGAGGTCCGAGTCGGCGACAAGCTCCGCGTTCGTCCCGGCGAAAAAATCCCGGTCGATGGCATCGTGCTGGAGGGGAGCAGCTCCGTGGACGAATCGACGGTGACCGGCGAGCCGATTCCCGTCGAGAAACGGCCCGGGGATCGCGTGGTGGGGTCGACTATCAACGGGACCGGGTCGCTGGTGATGCAGGCCGAGAAGGTTGGCGCCGATACGCTCTTGGCGCGGATCATCGCAATGGTCGCGGACGCGCAACGCAGCCGGGCTCCGATCCAGCGATTGGCCGACCAGGTCGCCGGCTACTTTGTGCCCGCGGTCATCATCGTCGCGCTCGTTACGTTCGCCGTGTGGGGGCTGGCGGGCCCTCCGCCGCGCATGGCCCACGCGATCATCAACGCGGTCGCGGTTCTGATCATCGCGTGTCCGTGCGCGCTGGGGCTGGCGACGCCGATGTCGATCATGGTGGCGACCGGCAAGGGGGCGACGATCGGGGTATTGTTCCGCAATGCCGAGGCCATCGAACTGATGCACAAGGTGGATACGCTGGTGGTGGACAAGACAGGCACGCTGACCGAGGGCAAACCGCGACTGTCGCGGACGGTGGCCCTTGGTTCGATGGACGATTCGGAGTTGCTGCGTCTCGCGGCCAGTCTGGAGCGTGGCAGCGAACATCCGCTCGCCGCCGCCATCGTACACGGGGCCGAGGAGCGCGGCCTTGGTTTGATCGAAGCGCGCGAGTTCGAGTCCGTCACGGGGCAGGGCGTCCGGGGACTGGTGGGTGCGCAGCGGGTCGCGCTGGGCAACGCCGCCCTGATGAAGACACTCGGCGTGGAGATCGATGCGTTGTCGCCGCGGGCGGATCAGTTGCGTACGGACGGAGCGACGGTGATGTTCGTCGCGGTGGATGATCGGCTGGCGGGGATGGTGGCGGTTGCCGACCCGATCAAGGCGAGTACGCCCGCCGCCATCGAGTCGCTGCATCGCGAGGGGTTGCGGATCGTCATGCTCACGGGGGACAACGAAACGACTGCCCGGGCCGTTGCCAGCAAGCTGGGGATCGACGACGTCGTCGCGGGCGTGCTTCCGGACGACAAGGCCAACGTGATCCGCGAGTTTCAGGAACGCGGCCGTGTCGTCGCGATGGCGGGTGACGGCGTAAACGATGCTCCGGCGCTGGCCCAGGCGCACGTCGGCATCGCGATGGGGACGGGGACCGACGTCGCCATGGAAAGTGCCGCCGTCACCCTCGTCAAAGGCGATCTGGGCGGGATCGTGCGTGCCCGTCGGCTGAGTCGCCTGACCATGCGGAACGTCAAGCAGAACCTGTTTTTCGCCTTTGCCTACAACTCGGCCGGTGTTCCGGTTGCGGCGGGCGTGCTCTATCCGGTGTTCGGTTTGCTGCTCAGCCCGGTGATTGCGGCGGTGGCGATGAGCCTCAGTTCGGTTTCGGTTGTTGCCAACGCCTTGCGGTTGCGGCATCAGCGCGTGTGACCGACGCGCCGGTTGTGGGGTCAGGCCGCGGTCATGGACGCTCGCGCGGGGTGCCGATATAGTGGACGGATACGGCTGGCTGTGGGATTGTCCGGGTGAGGGCAGCAGCCGCCGCGGGATTGTCGGAGTGCTTTCCGTTGGACATGGCCCTAGGGCTGTTGCTCATCGGCCTCACGGCGTACACGTCAACGCTCAGCTACGCCCTGCGCGGTTTTTCGCGTGGCCGGCTGGGTGAGCACCTTCCCAAAGACAAGCGGCGTTTGTGGTTCGATCGGCTCGACCGGTACGAGTTCGAGCTGCTGGTGACCACCAGCGTGGTGCGGCTGGTTGCGATTGTCGCGACGCTGGGATGGGTGATTACGCGCCAGTTGGATCAGGAGGGATTGGCGACGTGGGGCGGGCTGACGCCGGCGCTGTTGATCGGCATGGTCATCATCCTGGTGGCCGGCATCGGTATTCCGCAGGGGCTCGCGCAGCACGCGGGCGAGCCGGTACTCGCCGCGAGTCTGTGGCTGGTCTGGCTGCTGCGCATCGCGCTTCTGCCGGTGGAACGTTTTCTGCGGCTCATCGAGTTCGTCGTCCGTCGCCTGCTGGGCAAGAGCGAGGTGTCGGACGAGGAGGAAGCCGAGCGCATGGAGCGCGAAATCCTCGATGCCGTGACCGAAGGCGAGTTGCACGGAGCGGTTGACGAGGAGCAGAAGGAAATCATCGAATCGGTGTTCGAGCTGCACGAAACGCTCGTGAGCGCCATCATGACCCCTCGGACCGACATCGTCGCGATTCCCGCCGACGCGCCGTACGAGCTGGTTCGGCGAACGATCATGGAGGCCGGTCACTCGCGACTGCCGGTGTACGAGGGCACGCTGGATCGTATCACCAGCGTGTTGTATGCGAAGGACCTGATCGGGCTGGACAAGCCCGAAGATTTCGACGCCCGCGCGATGGCCCGGACCGTTCCGTTCGTTCCCGAGACCAAGTCGATCGACGAGTTGTTGCGGCAGCTTCGGCAGGAGAAGGTTCACATCGCGATCGTGCTCGACGAATACGGGGGGACCGCCGGGCTGGTCACGATCGAGGACATTCTGGAGGAGCTCGTCGGCGAGATCGTGGACGAGTACGACCGCGAATCTCCGCCCGAACTGAGTCGGATCGACGGGGACACGATCGAAGCGGACGCACGCACTCACGTGGACGACGTGAACGAAGCCCTCGACATCCATCTGCCCGAAGATGGGGACTACGACACG